>NZ_LZIE01000044.1:0-51353 GCF_001667155.1 Mycobacterium sp. 852002-53434_SCH5985345 | reverse complement strand
GCATCGCCGACGCGATGGAACGCGCGGCCGCCGACCCCGACGTGAAGGTGGTGCGCCTCGGCGGTGCGGGCCGCGGCTTCTGTTCCGGTGCGGGCATCAGCGCCGACGACGTGTCGGACACCGGGGTCCCGCCGGACGAGATCGTGGTGGAGATAAACCGGTTGATCCGGGCGATCGCCGCGGCCCGCACCGCCGAGGCGCACCACCTTCACGTCGGGGTCGGCGGCCGCGCGTTCCATCGCGTCGGCGATGCCGGTAATCACCGGCAGGGTCAGCGAATTGAGGCTGTCGGCCCGATCGATGGTCACCGACAGCACGCCGCCGGACGACGTAACGGAAAGGCCTGCGACGGGGGTCGGGGTGTCGATCGCGGATTGCGCCATGGGCTCACCCTAAGTGACCGGGCTGCGCGCCGGTCCGGGGCGGCTGCGAAGATGCCAACTACAACGGGCGTCAGAGCAGACGAAAGGTCGGTAGATCGTGGCTGGACCGCTGAAGGGACTTCGGGTCGTCGAGTTGGCCGGCATCGGGCCGGGCCCGCACGCGGCGATGATCTTGGGGGATCTGGGCGCCGACGTGGTGCGCATCGATCGGCCATCGACCGGTCCCGGCGGCGTCGCGAAGGACGCCATGCTGCGCAACCGGCGCGTGGTGACCGTCGACCTCAAGTCCGACGAGGGACGTGCCCTCGTGCTCGAGCTCGTCGCCAAAGCCGACGTGTTGATCGAGGGCTTCCGCCCGGGCGTCACCGAGCGGCTCGGCCTCGGACCCGAGCAGTGCGCCGAGGTGAACGAGCGGCTGATCTACGCCCGGATGACCGGCTGGGGACAGTCCGGCCCGCGCAGTCAGCAAGCCGGCCACGACATCAACTACATCTCCCTCAATGGCATCCTGCACGCCATCGGCCGGGCAAACGAGCGGCCGGTGCCGCCGTTGAACCTGGTCGGCGACTTCGGCGGCGGCTCGATGTTCTTGTTGGTCGGCATCCTGTCCGCGCTGTGGGAGCGGCAGAACTCCGGCAGGGGCCAGGTGATCGACGCCGCGATGGTCGACGGGTCCAGCGTGCTGATCCAGATGATGTGGGCGATGCGTGGACTGGGCATGTGGTCGGACGTGCGGGGGACCAACATGCTCGACGGCGGCGCGCCCTATTACGACACCTATGAGTGCGCCGACGGGCGCTACGTCGCCGTTGGCGCCATCGAGCCGCAGTTCTACGCGGCCATGCTGGCCGGGCTGGGCCTGGACGCCGCCGATCTGCCGCCGCAGAACGACGTGAGCCGCTGGCCCGAGCTGCGTGGGGCGCTGACGGCGGCCTTCGCCGCTCACGACCGTGACCACTGGGCGAAGGTGTTCGCCGATTCCGACGCGTGCGTGACACCGGTGCTGGCGTTCGGCGAGGTGCACACCGAGCCGCACATCACCGAGCGGAACACGTTCTACGAAGCCGAGGGTGGTTTGCAGCCGTTGCCTGCGCCGCGGTTCTCCCGCACCACGCCCGACGTGCCGCGCCCTCCGGCCGCCCCGCTGGCCGACGTCGAAGCCGTGCTGAACGACTGGGTATAGTCGCCAACCAACTGGTTGGCTGGACGCAAGGGGAAGGACTCGCATGGAAATCAAGGACGCCGTAGCCGTCGTCACCGGGGGCGCCTCGGGGCTGGGCTTGGCCACCACCAAGCGGCTGCTGGACGCCGGGGCGCAGGTGGTGGTGATCGACCTGCGGGGCGAAGAGGCGGTCCAAGAGCTCGGCGAGCGCGCCCGCTTCGTGCAGGCCGACGTCACCGACGAGGCCGCCGTCAGCAAGGCGCTGGACACCGCCGAGTCGCTGGGCCCGGTGCGCATCAACGTCAATTGCGCCGGCATCGGCAACGCCATCAAGACGCTGTCCAAGGACGGCCCGTTTCCGCTGGACGCATTCAAGAAGGTGGTCGGGGTCAACCTGATCGGCACGTTCAACGTGCTGCGGCTGGCCGCCGAGCGCATCGCCAAAACCGAACCGGTCGGGGAAGAGCGTGGGGTGATCATCAACACCGCCTCGGTCGCCGCGTTCGAGGGCCAGATCGGCCAGGCGGCCTACTCGGCGTCCAAGGGCGGCGTGGTCGGCATGACGCTTCCGATCGCGCGCGACCTGTCGCGCGAGCTCATCCGCGTGGTGACCATCGCGCCGGGCTTGTTCAAGACTCCGCTGCTGGGTTCGCTGCCCGAGGAGGCGCAGAAGTCGCTGGGCAAGCAGGTTCCGCACCCGGCCCGGTTGGGTGATCCCGACGAGTACGGCGCGCTCGCGGTGCACATCATCGAAAACCCGATGCTCAACGGCGAGGTCATCCGCCTGGACGGCGCCATCCGGATGGCCCCTCGCTGAGGCCCCCAAACACGAAAGCCCCCCGCGACGAGCGGGGGGCTTTCGTAATGGAGCAAGAACTTATCGACGGAACCATCGACTGACGGCGGGTTCGGCCATCAACAGGCGTGCGAGCATGCTCATAGTCAGACCTCAGCTCGCCGCTTGCAGTTCGTCGAACTGCTCCGAGGTTTCGCCTTCCACCAGAACGTCGCCGTGGTAGAGGGCTTCGAAGTCAACCTTGATGACGTCGGCACTTGTGTCGTCGATCCACATGACACTGAGCGTATGGGCCACCATTAAGGAATCTTTGAGTCACGATTCGGAAAACCGTGGCAATTTACCGCCCGGTAGGTTGTAAGCGGACGACCGCGGCTTTTAGGCCCATGACCTGCTTAGTTGGCACACATTTTTCTGGCCGGACTCTTAGTGTCGCCGCGGTTTAAAAGCGCCGCATTGAACCGTGCGGCAGCCGCCCTACGTGCTTAAAGAGGAATCTGTTTGACGCGTGGAAACTAACGTTTGTTAAGTTGTCGCGGGTACGCCAGCGGCCAGCGTGATCAGCACCGGCGGCGGAAGGGCTCGACATGCTGCAGGGGATCGCCCGATTGGCTATCGCGGCGCCGCGCCGCATCATCGCGCTAGGTGTCCTGGTCTTCATCGCCGCCGCGATCTTCGGCATTCCCGTCGCCAAGAGCCTGTCGCCCGGGGGCTTCCAGGATCCGCACTCCGAGTCCGCCCATGCGATCCAGGTGTTGACCGACAAGTTCGGGCAAAGCGGTCAGCAGATGCTGATCCTGGTGACAGCGCCCGGGGGCACCGACAGCGGACAGGCCCGCGCCGTGGGGACCGACCTGGTCAACCAGCTGCAGAAGTCACCGTTGGTCTACAACGTGTCGTCCCCGTGGACGGTCCCACCCGAGGCGGCCGCCGACCTGATCAGCCGCGACGGCAAGTCGGGCCTGCTCGTGGTCAACCTCAAGGGCGGCGAGAACTACGCGCAGACCAACGCCCAGACCATTGCGGACCAGTTCATCCACGACCGTGACGGCGTGACCGTCAGCGCCGGCGGCGCGGCAATGCAGTACGCCCAGATCAACACGCAGAACCAGGCCGATCTGCTGGTGATGGAGATGATCGCGCTCCCGCTGAGCTTCCTGATCCTCATCTGGGTGTTCGGCGGGCTGCTGGCGGCGGCGTTGCCGATGGCGCTGGGCGCGCTGGCCGTCGTCGGTTCGATGACGGTGTTGCGGCTGATCACGTTCAGCACCGAAGTGTCGATCTTCGCGCTCAACCTGAGCACCGCGTTGGGCCTGGCGCTGGCCATCGACTACACACTGCTGATCGTCAGCCGCTACCGCGACGAGCTGGCCGAGGGCAGCGACCCGGAAGAGGCGCTGATCCGGACCATGGCGACCTCCGGGCGCACGGTGCTGTTCTCCGCGGTCACCGTGGCGTTGTCCATGTCGGCGACCGTGGCGTTCCCGATGTACTTCCTCAAGTCCTTCGCCTACGCGGGCGTGGCCACCGTGGCCTTCGTCGCGACCGCCTCGATCGTGATAACGCCGGCCGCCATCGTCCTGCTGGGCCCCCGGCTGGACGCGCTGGACGTGCGCCGGCTGCTGCGCCGGGTCTTCCGGCGCCCCGAGCCGGTGCACAAACCCGTCGAGCAGCTGTTCTGGTACCGGTCGAGCAAGCTGGTGATGCGCCGCTGGGCGCCGATCGGCCTGACCGTCGTCGCGTTGCTGCTCCTGCTCGGGCTGCCGTTCCTCGGCGTGAAATGGGGCTTCCCGGACGACCGGGTGCTGCCGCGTTCGACGTCGTCGCACCAGGTCGGTGATCGGCTGCGCAACGATTTCGCGGACGACTCCGCGACGTCCGTGCCGGTCGTCGTTCCCGACGCTCGCGGCCTGAGTCCGGCGGACCTCGACCGGTACGCCGCCGACTTGTCGCGGGTTCCCGACGTGTCGGACGTGGCGGCTCCGGGCGGGACGTTTGTCGGCGGGAACCGGACGGGACCGCCCGCGGGGGCCACCGGTCTGGCCGACGGCAGCGCCTTCCTGACCGTCGGCAGCGCGGCGCCGCTGTTCTCGCCGGCCAGCGACGCGCAGCTCAAACGGTTGCACGAGGTGCCCGGGCCGGCCGGCCGGGCCGTCGCGATGGGCGGCGTCGCCCAGGTCAACCGCGACAGCGTGGACGCGGTCACCGACCGGCTCCCACTGGTGCTCGGGTTGATGGCCGCCATCACGTTCGCGCTGCTGTTCTTGCTCACCGGCAGCGTGGTGCTGCCGGCCAAGGCGCTGGCGTGCAACGTCCTCTCGCTGACCGCGGCCTTCGGCGCGCTGGTGTGGATCTTCCAGGACGGGCATCTCGGCGCGCTCGGAACCACGCCGAGCGGGACGCTGGTCGCCAACATGCCGGTGCTGCTGTTCTGCATCGCCTTCGGGCTGTCCATGGACTACGAGGTGTTCCTGCTCTCGCGGATCCGCGAGTACTGGCTCGCGTCGGGGGCCGCTCGACCCGGACGGCCGACCCCGAAGGAGGCGCACGCCGCCAACGACGAGAGTGTCGCCCTCGGCGTCGCCCGTACCGGCCGGGTGATCACCGCGGCCGCCTTGGTGATGTCGATGTCGTTCGCGGCGCTGATCGCAGCCCACGTTTCTTTCATGCGGATGTTCGGCCTGGGCCTGACGCTCGCCGTGTTCGCCGACGCCACCCTGGTGCGGATGGTCGTGGTGCCCGCGTTCATGCATGTGATGGGCCGGTGGAATTGGTGGGCGCCCAGGCCGCTGGCCTGGCTGCACGATCGGTTCGGCATCAGTGAGGGCGGGGCCACCCACAGATATGTCGAGCCGGTCCCGCTCGACGGTGGCCCGGTAGCGGAGCCCGTGCCCCGCTGACGCGCCGATCGGTTCGTCGGCAAGACCCTATTGTGAGGCTCATCCGAGTCGGAAGGTTGACGTGTATGACAACGGCGGTGGACAACCCGTTCTTCGCGCGCATCTGGCCCGTCGTCGCCACCCATGAAACCGAGGTGATCCGGGCCCTTCGCCGGGAGAACCTATCGGGGTTGTCGGGGCGGGTGCTGGAGGTCGGTGCGGGCATCGGGACGAACTTTCCGCACTACCCGGAGTCGGTCCACGAGGTGGTCGCGGTCGAGCCCGAGCCGCGGCTGGCCGCCCAGGCGCGGGCGGCGGCGGACGTGGTGCCCGCCCGCGTCGTCGTGACGGGCGAGACGGCCGAAGGGTTCAGCGGCGGCGAGCAGTTCGACGCCGTGGTGTGCTCGCTGGTGTTGTGCTCCGTGCAGGATCCCGGCGGCGTGTTGCGACGCCTGTATTCGCTGCTGCGCCCGGGCGGAGAGCTGCGCTACCTCGAGCACGTGGCGAGCGCCGGAGCGCGGGGCCGCTTCCAGCGGATCGCCGACGCGACGCTGTGGCCCCGGTTGTTCGGCAACTGTCACACCCACCGCGACACCGAGCGCTCGATCATCGACGCGGGATTCGAAGTCGACGTCTCCCGGCGCGAGTTCACATTGCCCGCATGGGCGCCCATGCCGGTGTCGGAAATCCTGCTGGGCCGCGCCCGCAGGCCGTAATTCCCGCGCGGCTACTTCAATAGCGCGGGCAGCCGCTGCAGCAACCCCGGCAACGCCTGGCCGGCCGTTTCGCGGATGCTGATCGTGGCGTGCCTGGACAGCGGCGTGACCTCGGGATTGACCTCGATGACGGCCGTGCCGCGGGAGAGCGCCAGCTCGGCCAGCCCGGCCGCCGGATAGACGATCGCCGAGGTTCCGACGACCACCATCACGTCGGCGGCCTCGGTCGCCTCGACCGCGGACTGCCACGGCGCGTCGGGCAACGGCTCACCGAACCAGACGATGTCGGGCCGGATCAGGCCGCCGCAGTGACAGACCGGTGGCTCCACTTCCAGCATCGGTTCGGGCATCGCGGGCAGCGCGTCTGTGTAAGGCATACCGCAACGGTCGCAACGGAATTCGAACAGGCTGCCGTGCAGGTGATGAACCGGCATGCTGCCGGCGCGCTCGTGCAAGTCGTCGACGTTCTGGGTGATTACGCTGACTTCGGCGCCGTCTTGCCACGCGGCGATCGCGCGGTGCCCGGCGTTGGGCGCGACGTCGGCCACCAGATAGTGACGCCACAAGTACCAGCCCCACACCCGCTCGGGATTGTCGCGCCACCCCTGGGTGCTGGACAGCTCGTAGGGATCGAAGCGGGCCCACAACCCGTTCTTGTCGTCGCGGAAGGTCGGCACCCCGCTCTCCGCGGAGATCCCCGCGCCGCTCAGCACCGCTACTCGCATCCCACAAAGATAGCGGTGCTTGGGACATACTGAAGAGGTGGAGCTGCGGGATTTGCTGAAGGTCGACATGAAGGCGGGCAGGCCGCTGTTCGACCAGCTCAGGACCCAAGTCATCGACGGCGTTCGGGCCGGCGCGCTGCCGCCCGGTACCCGGCTCCCCACGGTGCGCGACCTGGCTGGCCAGCTGGGCGTCGCGGCCAACACCGTGGCCCGCGCCTATCGGGAACTCGAGTCCGCGGCGATCGTCGAAACCCGCGGGCGCTTCGGCACTTTCATCTCCCGCTTCGACCCGACCGACGCCGCGATGGCGGCCGCCGCCAAGGAATACGTCGAGGTGGCCCGGGCGCTGGGGCTGACGAAGTCCGACGCGATGCGCTACCTGACCAACGTGCCGGACGACTGAGCGCTCCGTCCTAACGCAACACCTTCGCCAGCGTGCGCAGATTGCGCGTCGTCGTCGACGACTTGTAGCGCGGCTTGCCCATCGTCTTGCCGATCGTGCTGTCCAAGGTGCCGCCCTTGGGCACTTGCCAATAGATGACGCCCGCGCCGCGGCCGATCCGCTCGTCGCGTCCGGTGGCCTCGCCGAGTGCGGCCAGTTCGTCGAGCGCCGCTTTGTCGGCGACGAACGTGACGTAGGACTGGTAGCCGTCGACCTCGGGCTCGAACGGGTAGGCCTCGACGATGGCGCGCACCGCCTTGAGGTCGTAGACGAGCACCCAGGCGTCGTAGCCGAAGTTCTCGCGTAGCGCGGCTTCGGCCTTCTTGCGCACCGCCGCGGCACCGGCGGACGACTCCAGCAGGACGTTGCCGCTGGCCAGGATTGTGCGCACGTCAGTGAATCCGGCGTCGGTCAAAGCGCGCGCCACCTCTGCCATTTTGAGGTTGACGCCGCCCACGTTGACGCCCCTCAGGAACGCCGCGTACTTGGTCATCATCCGATTTCACCAGGGCGGCCCGGGCCGACGCGATCCGGGACCGGCTGCTGGACGCGCGACGTAGGCTTTCTCCCATGGGACGCCAAGTCTTCGACGACAAGCTGCTGGCCGTGATCAGTGGAAACTCCCTCGGAGTACTGGCCACCATCAAACGCGACGGACGCCCGCAGTTGTCGAACGTGAGTTACCACTTCGACCCGCGCGACTTGGCCGTGCGGGTGTCGATCACCGAGCCGCGGGCCAAGACGCGCAACCTGCGCCGCGATCCGCGGGCGTCCATCCTGGTCGACGCGGACGACGGGTGGTCGTACGCGGTGGCCGAGGGCACGGCAACTCTGACGCCGCCCGCGGCCGCCCCCGGCGACGACACCGTCGAGGCGTTGATTGCCTTGTACCGCAACATCGCCGGCGAACACCCGGATTGGGACGAGTTCCGCGAGGCGATGGTCACCGATCGGCGGGTGCTACTGACCCTGCCGATCTCGCACGTGTACGGCATGCCGCCCGGAGTGCGGTAGCCGCCCGAATGCGGCGATCCCGGCTAGGCTGCCGGTATGGCTGAATCCAAGTCACCCGAGGCGCCGGAATCGGACGACGACAACAAGCGCAAGTTCCGTGAAGCCCTCGACCGCAAGATGGCCAAGTCGTCGGGTGGGTCCGACCCCAAGACTGGTGGTGGTAAGCAGACGCGCGCGCACGGTCCGGTGGAGAACCGCCGCGAATTCCGGCGCAAGAGCGGCTGACCGGCGGCCGTTGCATCCCAACGCTTTACGGCGGATTCAGCCTTCGAGCGGTGTGAAATGGCTGACCGAAGGGTCGGCCTGGCCCGGCTCGCCACGCACGCTGCCCCGGGTGCTGGGGTGTCCGAAGTTCACTTGGGACGGGTTGTTCTGGTAGGCCCAATCCGCCACGATGGTGCGTTCACGGAACTTCCAGCGGCCGTCGTGTTGGGTATAGCTGTCCAGGTACCGGCCGCCGATGATGACGTCGATGTCGTGGTCGGCCCCGGCGAAGGTGTGAAACACCAGGCAATAGATCTCACCGCGGGCCGTGCTGCCGTCGATCACGAAGTTCGTTGTGGTGATGTTGTGTTGGGAGACACGCACATACGGTTCCGCGGCCTGTAGCTGGGCGATGAACTGTTCGACGCCGCCCGAGGAGAACGAGCCGTGCGAGTCGGTCGCCTCGGGGTGGTACAGGCCGCGAAGCGCGTCATAGTCGGCGCGGTCGACGGCCCGGCAGTAGGCAGTGACGAGTTGATGCAGTTCGTCGCGGTCCAGCATCAGTGCCAAGCGGGCCTCATCCACCACCACGTCACCCAACTCCCTGGTCATTCGCCGGCCGTAAGCGCGTTTCTGATAGGTAGTCTCTCAACACATAGGTCATCGGTTTTAGGGTGTTCAGCGGAAAGGCTGGTCGTTGACGGTGAAACTTTGGCTCGCTCAAGATCCTGAGGCCGACGCGCTGCTGGACGACAATCCGTTGGCCCTGCTCATCGGGATGGTTCTTGATCAGCAGGTGCCGTTCGAGACGGCCTTCTCGGGGCCGAAGAAGATCGCGGACCGGATGGGCAGCTTCGGTGCTCATGAGATCGCCGAGTACGACCCCGACAAGTTCGCGGCGCTGTGTTCGGAAAAGCCTGCGATACACCGCTTTCCGGGGTCGATGGCCAAACGAATCCAGACCCTGGCCCAGATCATTGTGGACCGCTATGACGGCGATGCCGCCGGATTGTGGACCGCCGGGGACCCCAACGGCGAGGAGCTGCTGCGGCGAATCAAGGGGCTACCCGGTTTCGGCGAGGTCAAGGCGCAGATCTTCCTGGCTTTGTTGGGCAAGCAGTACGGCGTCACGGTCAAGGGCTGGCGCGCGGCGGCCGGGCAGTTCGGCAAGGAGGGCACGCACATCTCCGTCGCCGATATCGTCGACGCCCAATCGATGGGCAAAGTGCGTTCCTACAAGAAGCAGATGAAGGCGGCAGCCAAGGCTGCCAAGTAGTAAGTCACCAGAAGGGAAGGGCGGCAACGTGAAGACACACATAACGTGTCCGTGCGGGGAAGCCATCGTCGGCAAGGATGAGGACGAGCTGGTCGAGCTGACCCAGGCTCATCTCGCCAGCGATCATCCGGGTCTCGAATACGATCGCGACGCGATCCTGTTCATGGCGTACTAACTGTCTGACTAAACGCCGAGCGCGCGTGCCCCCGGGGGGGGGCACGCGCGCCCAGGGCAGGGAACAGTGCTGGCCCTACGGCACCACCGTGGAGCCGATCGTGGGCATGAACTGGCACTGTTTTTCCTTGGTGGTGACCTGCCCGAAAATGGTCGACATGATGCTGCCCGACCCGGTGTCGGCGATCGCGGTCAGCGTCGTCGGCCCGTCGCCGTTGATGTCGGTGCGCGGCTTGAGCGCGACCGTTCCCGATTTGCCCGTGGTCAGGTTGACCCACGTGACGTTCAGCGGCAGCTTCTGCACCTCGGCCGGCCCGGGGGTCCCGACGGCGGTGAACACGTAGGCGGTCTGCCCGGGGCCGGGCCCGGGGGTCGGGATCTTCGCCGGGCCCGCCACCGACAGCGCGGTGGCGATCGCGCTGGTGCCGTCCGCCAGGCAATTGGTGCCGATCGAGGGGTACATGAAGTCCTGCGTGGGCGGAGCGTCCGGGCCGAATCCCGGCGCCGCGGCCGGTGCCGCGGCGGGTGCAGGGGCGGCGGCCGGTGCAGCTTCGGCCGGCGCGGGAGGCGCCGGCACGGGTGCCGCGACGGGTGCGACGGTGGCCGGCGCGGAAGCCGGCGGAGCCGCCACCGGTCCCGGGCCGGCGGCGTGTACCGGGTCGATGCCGGCGGGCAGGTGTGACTGGGCGCCCGCTTCGGCGCCCGCGGCCGGCGGGGCCGCGGCCGGTCCCGGGCCGGCGGCGTGTGCCGGGTCGATGCCGGCGGGCAGGTGCGACTGCGCGCCGGGTTCGACGCCCGCCGCAGGGACGTGCGGCACCGGCGAACCGTCCGGGAAAGCTGTTCCGGGTCCGGTGGCCGGCGAGCCCGGCTGGGCCAGGAATTGATTCACCGACTGGGCGACGTTCCGAGACTCGGTCGGCGCACCCTGGTTGTTGCTGAAGGCCTGCGCCGCCGCCATGAGCAGCTGTGTCGCCTGCCCGGGGTTGGTGGCCGCCTGCTGAATGATCGGGCTCAGCTGCGATAGCGCCGGCAGGCCCGGGAGTTCTTGAGTCGAGTTAGGTTGCGGTGTCGCCGGTTCGGCTGCCGCGCTCGGGCAGAACCCGAACGCGGCAGCCGATGCCGTCACGACAGCGGCCAATCCTTTGGACAGATTCCAAGTGGTTGCCACGGTGTGTCCTCCGGTCAGTAGGGGGTGGCTTTGCTGTCGGGCTAACTACTCAGGGCAGGGCGGCGAGCAGCGGCGCTACCGGGTTGGCCCCGGTTGCCGGTGCGGCCGGTGCGGCCGGCGCCGCCGCCGGCGCCGCCGGAGCCCCGGCCAGTGCCGGCAGGTCCTGCGGCAGGGTCATCTGCGCGGGCATGTTGACCGGCAGATTGGGCAGGAACGCCGGCATGTCGACCTTCGCCTGCGGAATCTGCGGGGTCGGCGGGGTGGCGGGGGCGGTCGGCGTCGACAGCCCCGGGATGGCCGGGAGTCCGGGGATGGACGACGTGGCCGGTGCGGCGGGCGCCGCGGGTGCCGTCTGTCCCAGGCCCGGGATCAACCCCTGCAGGCCCTGCGTGGCCGCCGGGGCAGACGGCGCGGAGGGCGTCGCCGCCTGCGTCAACCCGGGAATCGAGGGGATGCTCGACGCGGGATTCGCCGGTGACGTTGCGGCGGCCGACGGAACTCCCGGGAAGGTGATGCCCGGAGCGGCCGGCGCCGACGGCGGGGTCGCGCCCAGGGCGGTAGCGAGGTTTTGCAGGATTTGGGGCGCGTTGGCCGCCGAACTGATCAGCTGCTGCGGAATGTTCGGAATCGGCGGAGCCGGCACGGGGTCGGCGTGGGCGATACCGCCCGTGAGTAGGGCTGCGGACGAACCGACGACGACCGCCGCGGCACGCATGTAAGTCCAGATGGTTGGCATGACTCTCCCTGGTTGTGGAAAACGGGTCCGCCGCCGAAGTTACGTTGATACTGATGGGACTCAAGTGACACGTGTGGCATTTATTTGATCGTTATTGATACGTGTGGCGGCGGTGACCGAACGCCCGGCGACCAGGACCGTTGGCGGTGACGGGGTCCACCGGTGCCGCTCAGGCCGCCTCGATCGCTAAAGTCGGGCGCATAGACACCACTTCGGCCACCCCGGCGGCACCCCCGCGCCGGCGATTCGCGAGTCTGCTTCGGGCGGCGGCACCCGCGCTCCTGGTCGCCAGCGTCGCCGCGCGACTCGGCTGGACATATCTGTCGCCCCACGGTGCAAACTTCGTCGACCTGCACGTTTACCTCGGCGGCGCCGCCGCGCTCGACCATGCCGGCACGCTGTACAGCTACGTCTACGCCGATCAGACGCCGGACTTCCCGCTGCCGTTCACCTATCCGCCGTTCGCGGCGGTCGTCTTCTACCCGCTGAGCCTGCTGCCCTTCGGCCTGGTCGCCTTCGCGTGGCAGATCGCGACGATGGCCGCGCTGTACGGTGCGATCCGGATCAGCCAGCGGTTGATCGGCGTGGCGCCCGGCGGCGAGGGCCGCCGCATGGCCATGGCGTGGACCGCCGTCACGATCTGGATCGAGCCGCTGCGCAGCACATTCGACTACGGGCAGGTCAACGTGTTGCTGATGCTGGGGGTGCTGTGGGCGGTGCTGACGACGCGCTGGTGGCTGTCGGGCCTGCTGGTCGGCGTCGCGGCCGGAATCAAGCTGACGCCCGCGATCTCCGGTGTCTACCTGCTCGGTGTGCGGCGATGGGCCGCGGCGGCCTTCTCCTTCGTGGTCTTCGTCGCCACCATCGGCGTGTCGGCACTGGTGGTCGGGGACCAGACCCGTTACTACTTCACCAAGCTGCTGGGCGACGCGCATCGCGTGGGCCCCATCGCCACATCGATCAATCAATCCTGGCGCGGCGGCATCTCCCGGATCCTCGGTCACGACGCCGGTTTCGGCCCGCCGGTCCTGGCCGCCATCGCCGTCACCGTGGTGCTGGCCGTGCTGGCCTGGCGGGCGCTGGACCCGTCCGACCGGCTGGGCAAGTTGCTGGTGGTCGAGTTGTTCGGGCTGCTGCTATCGCCGATTTCGTGGACTCACCACTGGGTGTGGCTGGTGCCGCTGATGATCTGGGCGATTCATGGACCGCTGCGCGAGCGGCGCGGCGCCCGGATCGTGGGCTGGGGCTGGCTGGCGCTGACCATCGTCGGCGTGCCATGGCTGCTGCTCTACGCTCAGCCGACCATCTGGCAGACCAGCCGGCCGTGGTATTTGGCGTGGGCCGGCCTGATCTACATCGTGGCGGCGATGGCGACGTTGACCTGGGTCGCCGCCGCGGGCCGATCTCCCGAACGTCACGCTGGCGTGACTGCCGCCGCCGAACGTCACGCCGGAGTGACGGTCGAGGACGGGGCGGCGGACTAACTCCCGACGATCCCGTCGATGTCGTGCGCCATGGCCACGTCCTTCTCGGTTATGCCCCCTTCGGAGTGCGTGACCAGAGCGAAAGTAACCGTCCGCCAACGGATATCAATATCCGGGTGATGGTCCTTGCTCTCCGCGTGCTCGCCGACCCGGCGCACCGCGTCGATGCCGGCGAGGAAACTCGGGAACTTGATCGACCGGCGCAGCGCGCCGTCGGCACGTTCCCATCCGTTGAGATCGGGCAGTGCGGCGTCGACCTGCTCATCCGTTAACACAGCCATCTCTCGACCGTATACCGTCTGGCCATGCCGACCCAGATCGTCGTCGCCGGAGCGGTCATCCGCGGCGCCAGCGTCTTGGTGGCGCAGCGCGTCCGGCCGCCCGAGTTGGCCGGCCGCTGGGAGTTGCCCGGCGGCAAGGTCGCGCCGGGTGAGACGGAGCCCGACGCCCTGGCCCGGGAGCTGGCCGAGGAGCTGGGGCTGACCGTCGGCGACGTCGCGGTGGGCGACCGCGTGGGCGACGACATCGCGCTGGACGGGATGACGCTGCGGGCCTACCGCGTGCACCTGCTCGGCGGCGAGCCGCACGCCCGTGACCACCGGGCGGTGCGCTGGGTGACGGCGGGCGAGCTGACCGATGTCGACTGGGTGCCCGCCGACCGCGCCTGGGTCGCTGACCTGGTACGGACGCTTGCCGGCGGGGCCTCATAACAAGTCCACAGCCTTTCGGCAGCTGACATTCAGCGCCGCAGAAGGTCACGAAGGTGAACTTGGGGATATAACCCAACGTGAACTTGTAGTAAACGAATTGACCTAGAGGTGCGTGCCGGCGGCGATCCTACGTCCGCGTCGGACGCCTCTGGTCCGCAGACCCATGCTGAGCAGACGGATTTTCGTTAACAGGCCGCGTACGGCGGAGGTGATAGGCCCTTCCCGCACCCGATGCGGGTGCGCGGTCCGCGCCGCCCACATCGATGGCGCCGGTCATGCGGCGCGGGCCGACGCTCAATACAACGCACCTGGGGTCGAAACGACGGCCCGGCTACGACGCAGCGATACGGAGTAGAAGGGGTACCTGTTGACTCTCACACCACACGTTGGTGGAGCGCTCGAGGAGTTGCTGGAACGCAGCGGGCGGTTCTTCACGCCCGGCGAGTTCTCGGCCGACCTGCGCACGGTGACACGGCGGGGTGGCCGCGAGGCGGACGTGTTCTACCGCGACCGGTGGAGCCACGACAAGGTGGTGCGCTCCACCCACGGGGTCAACTGCACCGGCTCGTGCTCCTGGAAGATCTACGTCAAGGACGGGATCATCACCTGGGAAACCCAGCAGACCGACTACCCATCGGTGGGCCCGGACCGGCCGGAATACGAGCCGCGCGGATGCCCACGCGGGGCGTCGTTCTCCTGGTACAGCTACTCACCCACCCGGGTGCGTTACCCGTACGCCCGGGGCGTGCTGGTCGAGATGTACCGGGAAGCCAAGGCGCGCCTCGGCGATCCCGTGCTCGCTTGGGCCGACATCCAGGCGGACCCCGAACGTCGACGGCGCTATCAGCGGGCCCGCGGCAAGGGCGGACTGATCCGGATCACCTGGGCCGAGGCCACCGAGCTGATCGCCGCCGCCCACGTGCACACCATCAAGACCTACGGTCCCGACCGGGTCGCCGGCTTCTCGCCGATCCCGGCGATGTCCATGGTGTCCTACGCCGCGGGGTCGCGGTTCTTCGAGCTGATCGGCGCCCCGATGACGTCGTTCTACGACTGGTACGCCGACCTGCCGGTGGCCTCGCCGCAGGTGTTCGGCGATCAGACCGACGTCCCCGAATCCGGAGACTGGTGGGACGCGGCCTATTTGATGATGTGGGGCTCCAACGTGCCGATCACCCGGACCCCCGACGCACACTGGATGGCCGAGGCGCGTTACCGCGGCACCAAGGTGGTGACCGTCAGCCCCGACTACGCCGACAACACCAAGTTCGCCGACGAGTGGATGCCGTGCGCGGCCGGCACCGATGGGGCGCTCGCGATGGCGATGGGGCACGTCATTCTTTCGGAATGCTATGTGCAGAAGGAGGTTCCGTTCTTCGCCGACTTCGCGCGCCGCTACACCGACCTGCCGTTCCTGATCAAGCTGGAAGAGCGCGGCGACATGCTGGTGCCGGGGAAGAACCTCACGGCCGCGGACCTGGGCAGAGGCTTTGAGGCCGAAGAGAATTCAGCGCTCAAGCCGGCGGTGTGGGACGAGGCCACCGACTCGGTGGTGGTGCCGCACGGTTCACTGGGATTCCGCTACGGCGAGGACGGTGTCGGTAAGTGGAACCTCGACCTCGGCGCCCTGGTGCCGGCGCTCAGCGTGCGAAATACCCACGGCGCCGACGGCAATAGCGATACCGCACTGGTGCACCTGGCCAGCTTCGACACGATCAACGGCGAAGGCGCCACCGTGGCGCGCGGTGTCCCGGTGCGCCGCGTCGGCAAGCACCTGGTGTGCACCGTTTTCGACCTGATGCTCGCCCAGTACGGCGTCGGCCGCCCGGGATTGCCCGGCGAATGGCCCACCGGCTACGACGACCCGACCCAGCAGAACACCCCCGCATGGCAGGAGGCGATCACCGGCGTGTCGGCCGCGCAGGCCATCCGCGTTGCCAAGGAATTCGCCCGCAACGCGGAGGAATCCGGCGGCCGGTCCATGATCATCATGGGCAGCGGGATCTGTCAGTGGTTCCACGGCGACGCCATCTACCGGGCTGTGCTCGCGCTGCTGATGCTGACCGGGTCGATGGGGCGCAACGGCGGCGGCTGGGCCCATTACGTCGGCCAGGAAAAGGTACGTCCGCTCACCGGATTTCAGACGATGGCGATGGCCACCGACTGGGTGCGTCCGCCGCGGCAGGTGCCGGGTGCGTCCTACTGGTACGCGCACACCGATCAGTGGCGCTACGACGGCTACGCGGCCGACAAGCTGGCCAGCCCGCTGGGCCGCGGCCGATTCGCGGGCAAACACACGATGGATCTGCTGGCCTCGGCTACCGCGATGGGCTGGAGCCCGTTCTACCCCCAGTTCGACCGGTCCAGCCTGGATGTCGCCGACGAGGCGCGCGCCGCCGGCCGCGACGTCGCCGACTACGTCGCCGAGCAGCTTCGCGACCGCAAGCTCAAGCTCTCGGTCACCGATCCCGACAATCCGGTCAACTGGCCACGGGTGCTTACGGTTTGGCGGGCCAACCTGATCGGATCGTCGGGCAAGGGCGGCGAGTACTTCCTGCGCCACCTGCTGGGCACCGACTCCAATGTGCAGGCCGAGCCGCCGGCCGACGGGATACCGCCCGCCGACGTGGTGTGCGAGGGCGACATCCCCGAGGGCAAGCTCGACCTGATGATGTCGATCGACTTCCGGATGACCTCGACGACATTGGTCTCGGACATCGTGCTGCCGGCAGCGACCTGGTACGAGAAGGCCGACATCTCCAGCACGGACATGCACCCGTACGTGCACGCGTTCAGCGCCGCGACGGATCCGCCCTGGGAAACCCGTTCGGATTTCGAGGCTTTCGGCGCGATCGCGCGCGCCTTCAGCGCACTGGCCAAGCGTCACCTGGGCACCCGCCGCGACGTGGTCCTTACCGCGCTGCAGCATGACACCCCCGACGCGATGGCCTATCCCGATGGCACCGAAGAAGACTGGCTGCACACCGGTGCGACACCGGTGCCCGGGCGCAGCATGGCCAGGCTCACCGTGGTCGAACGCGACTACGGCGCCGTCTATGACAAGTGGCAGACCCTGGGCCCGCTCGTCGAGACGTTCGGCCTGACCACCAAGGGCATCACGGTGCATCCGTTCCGGGAGGTCGAGGAACTGGCGGCCAAGTTTGGTGTGATGAATTCCGGTGCGGCAGCAGGGCGTCCGGCGATCACGACCGCCGCGCGGATGGCCGACGTGCTGCTGCTGTTGTCCGGGACGACCAACGGCCGGCTCGCTGTCGAGGGCTTCCGCGAACTGGAGAAGCGTACGGGTCAACGGCTGGCGCACCTGGCCGAGGGCAGCGAGGAGCGGCGCATCAGCTATGCCGACACCCAGGCGCGTCCTGTCCCGGTGATCACCAGCCCGGAATGGTCGGGCAGCGAAACCGGCGGGCGCCGCTACGCGCCGTTCACCATCAACATCGAAAACCTGAAGCCGTTCCACACGCTGACCGGCCGGATGCACTTCTACCTGGCCCACGACTGGGTCGAGGAACTCGGCGAGCACCTGCCCGTGTTCCGTCCGCCGCTGGACATGTCGCGGCTGTTCGGCCAGCCGCAGCTGGGTCCAACCCCGGACGGTAGGGGCGGGATCGGCCTCACCGTGCGGTATTTGACGCCGCACTCGAAGTGGTCGTTCCACTCGACCTACCAGGACAACCTTTACATGCTGTCGTTGTCCCGGGGCGGGCCGACCATGTGGATGAGCCCCGGCGACGCGGCCAAACTCAAAGTCCGCGACAATGATTGGGTCGAGGCCGTCAATGCCAACGGCATCTACGTGTGCCGTGCCATCGTCTCGCACCGCATGCCCGACGGTGTGGTGTTCGTCTACCACGTGCAGGAACGCACGGTGGACACACCCCGCACCGAAACCAACAACAAGCGTGGCGGCAACCACAACGCGCTGACCCGCGTCCGCATCAAGCCCAGCCACCTCGCCGGGGGCTACGGCCAGCATGCGTTCGCCTTCAACTACATGGGACCGACCGGCAACCAGCGCGACGAGGTCACCGTGGTGCGCCGCCGCAACCAGGAAGTGACGTACTGACGATGAAGGTCATGGCGCAGCTGGCGATGGTGATGAACCTCGACAAGTGCATCGGATGCCACACCTGCTCGGTCACCTGCAAGCAGGCCTGGACCAACCGTCCCGGCACCGAGTACGTGTGGTTCAACAACGTGGAAACCCGTCCGGGCCAAGGCTATCCGCGCACCTATGAGGACCAGGAGCGGTGGCGCGGCGGCTGGATACGCGACAAGAAAGGCCGGCTGCGGTTGCGCGACGGCGGGCGTATCCAGAAGTTGCTGCGCATCTTCGCCAACCCGCGGCTGCCGATCATCGACGACTACTACGAGCCCTGGACCTACGACTACGAGAACCTGACCACGGCGCCCGCGGGTGACACGTTTCCCACCGCGGCACCGAAGAGCCTGATCAGCGGCGAACCGATGAAGATCTCCTGGGGGCCGAACTGGGACGACAACCTGGCCGGGTCACCGGAGATCCTGTCGGGAGACCCGATTCTGAAGAAGGTCAGCGAGGACGTCAAACTCGCGCTCGAAGAGACCTTCATGTTCTATCTGCCCCGGATCTGCGAGCACTGCCTCAACCCGTCCTGCGTGGCGTCGTGCCCGTCGGGCGCGATGTACAAGCGCAGCGAGGACGGCATCGTGCTGGTCGACCAGGACCGGTGCCGGGGGTGGCGGATGTGCGTCTCCGGATGTCCTTACAAGAAGGTCTATTTCAACCACAAGACGGGCAAGGCCGAGAAGTGCACGCTGTGCTATCCGCGGATGGAGGTCGGGTTGCCGACCATCTGCTCGGAGACCTGCGTGGGCCGGCTGCGGTATCTGGGCCTGGTCCTCTACGACGTCGACCAGGTGCTGGAGGCGGCCTCGGTGGAGGACGAAAAAGACCTCTACGAGGCGCAGCGCCGAATCCTGTTGGACCCCAACGATCCTGAAGTCATCACCGCCGCGCGCGCGGAAGGCATCTCCGACGAGTGGATCGAGGCGGCCCAACGCTCGCCGGTCTACGCGCTGATCAACGACTACAAGGTCGCGCTGCCCCTGCACCCGGAATACCGCACCATGCCGATGGTCTGGTACATCCCGCCGCTGTCGCCGGTGGTCGACGCGGTCAGCCGCGACGGTCACGACGGGGAGGACCTCGGCAACCTGTTCGGCGCGCTGGACGCACTGCGCATCCCCATCCAGTACCTGGCCGAATTGTTCACCGCCGGTGACACCGCCGTGGTCGAGGGCGTGTTGCGCCGGCTGGCGGCGATGCGCTCCTACATGCGCGACATCAATCTCGGGCGCGAAACCCGGCCGCACATACCGCAATCCGTTGGGATGACCGAAGAGCAGATCTACGAGATGTACCGGCTGCTGGCCATCGCCAAATACGAAGAGCGCTATGTCATTCCGACCGCGTTCAGCCCGCAGGCCCGCGACCTCGAAGAGATGGGTTGCTCGTTGACGGGCGACGGTGGCCCGGGCATGTACGAGTCGGGTGACCCGGTCCCGGTCGCCGTGGAGACGTTCCACGCGCTCAAGCGGCCCGGCGGCGAGGCGGCCGCCAACGGCCAGCGGTCCGCGCGGGTGAACCTGCTGAATTGGGACGGGCGCCAGGTGCCCGCCGGGATGTTTCCCGAAGAGCAGAAGCAATGAGGCTGCTGGCCGGGCGCCGCGGACGCACCAATACCCTGCAGGACCGACTGGTGTGGCAGGCGGCATCGCTGCTGCTGGCCTACCCGGACGACGAGCTGCCTGCGCGGCTGGACACCGTCGACGAACTGCTCAGCCACATCGGCGGGCCCGAGGCGACGCTGCTCGGACAGACGGTGGCCGCGCTGCGCGCTCGCGAGCCGATGGCCGCCGCGATGGACTACGTCGCGACGTTCGACATGCGGCGCCACTGCACGATGTACCTGACGTACTGGACCGCCGGGGACACCCGAAACCGCGGCCGGGAGATGGTCGAGTTCGCCGCCGCTTACCGGGAATCCGGCGTGCAGCCTCCGCGCGCCGAGGCGCCCGATCACCTGCCCGTCGTCCTCGAGTTCGCCGCCACCGTCGATCCCGAGGTCGGGCGGCGGTTGCTGACCGATCACCGCGTTCCTATCGACGTCTTGCGGGGCGCCCTCGCCGACGCGAAGTCGCCCTACGAGCCCACCGTGGCGGCGGTGTGCGCGACGCTGCCCGCCGCGACGGACCAGGACGCGCGCCGCGCCGAGCGCCTGGCGCAGGCCGGGCCGCCGGCCGAAGCCGTTGGGCTGCAACCCTTTAACTTGACCGTGCCGCCCCGACGCGAAGGAGCGCCAGGTGTTTAGCAATGTGTTGTTCTGGGACATCGCGCCGTACGTCACGCTGACCGTCTTGATCGTCGGCACCTGGTGGCGGTACCGCTACGACAAGTTCGGCTGGACCTCCCGTTCCTCGCAGATCTACGAGTCGCGGCTGTTGCGGGTGGCCAGCCCGATGTTCCACTTCGGCATCCTGGCGGTTTTCGCCGGACACGTGATGGGCTTGTTCATCCCGCCGCGGGTGACGCACATGCTGAAGATGAGCGACCACGTCTACCATCTGCAGGCGGTCATCGCCGGGTCGGCCGCCGGCCTGGCGACCCTGGCCGGGATCGGATTGCTGATCTACCGGCGGTTCACCCGCCCGGCGGTGTCCATGGCCACCACCCGCAGCGACAAGCTGATGTATGTGGTGCTGGTGCTGGCCATCGTGGTGGGCCTGTACTGCGACCTGATCGGCACCGGGCCGCACGGCGGCGAATTCCACTACCGGTACACGGTCGGGCTGTGGTTCCGCCGGATTTGGATCTTCCAGCCGCACGGCGAGGTGATGATCAACGCGCCGCTGGACTACCAGCTGCACGCCTTGATCGGCATGGTGCTGTTCACGCTGCTGCCGTTCACCCGGCTGGTGCACATCTTCAGCGCGCCGATCGCCTACCTGTTCCGGCCGTACATCGTTTACCGCAGCCGCGAATCCGAGGGCGAATTGGTCGGCACCGCGCCGCGCCGCAGGGGATGGTAGGGGGCCCTCGGGGGCCCGTTGAGTGTGCGTCCTGGGCTTTCGGTGTGCGGCCAGGGTGTCGACACGCCATGCCGGGCCGCCCTGGACGCACACCGGACAGCGCGCGGGCCGCACCTGCCAGTTCGCCTTCGAGTTCGCTTTGGGAGGCCCCCCGCTGCCACAATCACCGACGTGCCATTTCGTAACGTCGCCATCGTCGCCCACGTCGACCACGGCAAGACCACCCTCGTGGACGCGATGCTGCGGCAATCCGGGGCGCTGCATCACCGCGGTGACGACACCCAGGAACGCATCATGGACAGCGGTGACCTCGAGAAGGAAAAAGGCATCACCATCCTGGCCAAGAACACCGCCGTGCACCGCGTCAACGCCGACGGCACGGTGACCGTGATCAACGTCATCGACACCCCCGGGCACGCCGACTTCGGCGGGGAGGTGGAACGCGGGCTGTCCATGGTGGACGGCGTGCTGCTGCTGGTCGACGCGTCCGAAGGGCCGCTGCCGCAGACGCGGTTCGTGCTGCGCAAGGCGCTGGCCGCACACCTTCCGGTGATCCTTGTTGTCAACAAGACCGACCGGCCCGACGCGCGCATCGCCGAGGTGGTGGACTCCAGCCACGACCTGCTGCTGGACGTCGCGTCCGACCTCGACGACGAGGCCGCCAAGGCGGCCGAGCACGCGCTGGGCCTTCCGACGCTGTACGCGTCCGGCCGGGCCGGCGTGGCCAGCACCACCCAGCCGGCCGACGGCGAGGTGCCCGCCGGCGACAACCTGGACCCGCTGTTCGACGTGCTGATGGAGCACATTCCCCCGCCGTCGGGCGACCCCGAGGCGCCGCTGCAGGCGTTGGTGACCAACCTCGACGCGTCGGCCTTCCTCGGGCGGCTCGCCCTGATCCGCATCTACAACGGCAAGCTGCGCAAGGGCCAGCAGGTGGCCTGGATGCGCGAGGTCGACGGGCTGCCAGTCATCACCAGCGCCAAGATCACCGAGTTGCTCGCGACCGAGGGCGTCGAGCGCAGCGCGACCGACGAGGCGATCGCCGGCGACATCGTGGCGGTCGCCGGCCTGCCCGAGATCATGATCGGCGACACGCTGGCCGATCCCGATCACGCCCACGCGCTGCCCCGCATCACCGTCGACGAGCCGGCGATCTCGGTGACGATCGGTACCAACACCTCGCCGCTGGCGGGCAAGGTTTCGGGCCACAAGCTGACCGCGCGCATGGTCCGCAATCGCCTGGACCAAGAGCTGGTCGGCAACGTGTCGATCCGGGTCGTGGACATCGGCAGGCCCGACGCCTGGGAGGTGCAGGGCCGCGGCGAGCTCGCCCTGGCGGTCCTGGTCGAACAGATGCGCCGCGAGGGTTTCGAGCTCACCGTCGGCAAGCCGCAGGTGGTGACCCGCACGATCGACGGCAAGCTGCACGAGCCGTTCGAGGCGATGACCATCGACTGCCCCGAAGAGTTCGTCGGCGCGATCACCCAGCTGATGGCTGCCCGCAAGGGCCGCATGGAGGAGATGACCAACCACGCCGCCGGCTGGGTCCGGATGGACTTCATCGTGCCCAGTCGCGGGCTGATCGGGTTCCGCACCGATTTCCTGACCATCACGCGCGGCACCGGTATCGCCAATGCCGTGTTCGACGGCTACCGGCCGTGGGCGGGGGAGATCCGGGCCCGCCACACCGGGTCGCTGGTCTCCGACCGCAGCGGCACCATCACGCCGTTCGCGCTGATTCAGCTCGCCGATCGCGGACAGTTCTTCGTCGAACCCGGCCAGGACACCTACGAGGGCATGGTCGTCGGAATCAACCCGCGCGCAGAGGATCTCGACATCAACGTCACCCGGGAGAAGAAGCTCACCAACATGCGGTCGTCGACGGCGGACGTCATCGAGACGTTGGCCAAGCCGCTCGAGCTCGACCTCGAACAGGCCATGGAGTTCTGTGCGCAAGACGAATGCGTCGAGGTGACCCCGGAGATCGTCCGCGTCCGCAAGGTGGAGCTGGATGCCACGACCCGGGGCCGCAGCCGGGCGCGGGCCAAGGCCCGGGGTTAATCGGGCGTGCTTGGGCGGGCTGCTGGGCAGCTGCTCGATACCCTGATCGGCATGCCGAGACGAGTCCGCCGATTCTTCGTGACGGTGGGTGTGGTCGTCTCGCTGGCCGGATTGGCGCTCGCGGCGTGCACGGTCAACCCGCCGCCGGCGCCGCAGAGCACCGACACTCCGCACAACTCGCCGCCGCCGCCGCCGCGGCCGACCCAGATCATCATGGGCATCGACTCGATCGGGGCCGGCTTCAACCCGCACCTGCTGTCCGACCTGTCCCCGGTGAACGCGGCGATCAGCGCGCTAGTGCTGCCCAGCGCGTTCCGGCCGGTGCCCGACCCCGGCACCCCGACGGGCTCACGCTGGGAGATGGACCCGACCCTGCTGGAGTCGGCCGAGGTCACCGGCCAGAACCCGTTCACGGTGACCTACAAGATCCGGCCGGAGGCGCAGTGGACCGACAACGCCCCGATCGCCGCCGACGACTTCTGGTACCTATGGCGGCAGATGGTCAGCCAGCCCGGCGTCGTCGACCCCGCCGGGTACGACCTCATCACCGGCGTGCAGTCGCTCGAGGGCGGCAAGCAGGCGGTGGTCACCTTCGCCCAGCCCTACCCGTCGTGGAAAGAGCTGTTCAGCAACATCCTTCCGGCGCACATCGTCAAGGACGTGCCGGGCGGTTTCGCGGCCGGGCTGGCCCGAGCGCTCCCGGTGACCGGCGGCCAGTTTCGGGTGGAGAGCATCGATCCGCAGCGCGACGAGATCCTGGTGGCCCGCAACGACCGCTACTGGGGATCACCGGCCAAGCCCGCGCTCATCCTCTTCCGGCGTGCCGGGGCGCCGGCCGCGCTGGCCGACTCCGTGCGCAATGGGGACACCCAGGTCGCGCAGGTGCACGGCGGATCGGCGGCCTTCGCACAGCTGTCCGCCATCCCCGACGTGCGCACCGCCCGGATCGTGACGCCCCGGGTCATGCAGCTGACCCTGCGCGCCAACGAGCCCAAGCTGTCCGACACGCAGGTGCGCAAGGCGATCCTCGGGCTGCTCGACGTCGACCTGCTGGCGGCGGTGGGCGCGGGTAGCGACAACACCGTCACGCTGGACCAGGCCCAGATCCGGGCCCCCAGCGATCCCGGCTACGAGCCGACCGCGCCCCCCGCGATGACGACGCCGGCGGCGCTGGCGTTGCTGGAGGGATCCGGCTACAAGGTCGAGGGCAACTCGTCGGGGTCCCCGGCGCCGACACCGGCGAACACCGCGCCGCCCGAAGTCATCCGCGGCCGGATCAGCAAGGACGGTCAACAGCTGGCGCTGGTCATCGGCGTGGCGGTCAACGACCCGACGTCCGTCGCGGTCGCCAACACCGCGGCCGACCAGTTGCGCAACGTCGGCATCGCCGCCAGCGTGCTGGCGCTGGACCCGGTGACGCTGTATCGCGACGCGCTGAACAACCACCAGGTGGACGCGATCGTCGGCTGGCACCAGGCGGGTGGCAATCTGGCGACGCGCTTGGCGTCGCGGTACGGCTGCCCGGCCCTGGAATCGACGCAGGTGCCGGCGTCCACCGGGCCGACGACCACCACCTCTTCTCCTGGACCGGTCTCGCCATCGACCACCGGACCGGGCACCTCCGCCACCACGCCGACGTCGACGCCGCCGCCCAGCCGCCCGGCTGACCCCAACGCCTTGGTGCAGGCGCCGTCCAACCTCACCGGGATCTGCGATCGCAGCGTTCAGTCCAACATCGACGCCGCGCTGAACGGCACCAAGAGCATCAACGACGTGATCACCGCGGTCGAGCCGCGCCTGTGGAACATGTCCACCGTATTGCCGATCCTGCAGGACACCACGATCGTCGGCGCCGGCCCTAGCGTGCAGAACGTCAGCCTGTCGGGCGCGGTGCCGGTCGGCATCGTCGGCGACGCCGGCCAGTGGATCAAGACCGGGCCGTAGCCCGCGTCGTCAGTCGGCCGCCCGCCCCGGTCGCGGCGGGATCACGGTGTCGACGATCAGCGCCAGCTCCCGGCGGTTCGGCGGCGATCCGGTCAGCAGGAAGTGCTGGTTGATCAAAGCCGGGCCGATGCGGGCGGTCAGCGGGGTGATCAGCGCCGGATCGAGCTCGCCCTCCGCGACGGCGGCCCGCAGGATCGATTCGATGATCTGCAGGCGGGGGGCCACCACGGCGTCGGCGAAGATGGCGCGCATCTCGGGTTCGTGCAGGAGCTGGTTGACGGTGGCCATGCCGGGGAAGGCGGTCTTCCCGGCGCAGACGTCGCGGTGGGCGCTGAACATCGTCAGCAGGTTCTCCCGGGCCGACCGGCCGGCACGCGCCTCCGGCAACGGCGGCAAGGTATGGACCAGTGCGGCGTGCACGAGCTCGCACTTGGTCGCCCACCGCCGGTACAGGGCCGCCTTGCCGGTGTGGGCGCGCGCCGCGATTCCCTCCATCGTCAGGCCGCCGTAGCCGACCTCGGCCAATTCGGCCAGGGTGGCCTCGTAGAGCGCCCGCTCGAGGACCTCGCCCCGTCGGCGGCTCCGGCCACCGGTCGGGGCGGTCTGGGTGAGCTGCGGCATCCCTCGATAGTAGCCGTATGCGTTCCTATCGGTGGCGACGAGACCGCCAACGGGCCTGCGCTGCGGGTAGGGTGCGTCCATGTCCGAGACGCCCCGGCTGCTCTTCGTCCACGCGCATCCCGACGACGAGAGCCTCAGCAACGGCGCCACCATCGCCCACTACACCGCCCGCGGAGCCGACGTGCGCGTCGTCACCTGCACACTCGGCGAAGAGGGTGAGGTCATCGGCGACCGCTGGGCCGGCCTGGCCGTCGATCACGCGGACCAGTTGGGGGGCTACCGCATCGGCGAGCTCACCGCGGCGCTGCGTGCGCTCGGCGTCGGTGCCCCCCACTACCTGGGCGGCGCCGGACGCTGGCGCGACTCGGGCATGCAGGGAACGCCGGGGCGGGGGCGGCAGCGGTTCATCGACGCCGACGAGCGTGAGGCCGTCGGCGAGTTGGTCGCCGTCATTCGCGAGCACCGCCCGCACGTCGTAGTGACCTACGACCCGGGCGGCGGCTACGGCCACCCCGACCACGTCCACACCCATACCGTCACAACGGCCGCCGTGGCGGCTGCCGGCTCCGGCGACTTCCCCGGCGAGCTGTGGACCGTGCCGAAGTTCTACTGGTCGGTGTTCGCCACCCGCGCCTTCCTGGCGGGCATGCGTGCGCTCAATGGCGAGGACCTGCGGCCCGAGTGGGCGATCCCCCCGGAGGAAGAGTTCGGCTTCGGGTACGCGGACTCCGACATCGATGCCGTCGTCGAGCCCGGCCATGACGCCTGGGCGGCAAAGCGGGCGGCGCTCGCCGCGCACGCCACCCAGGTGGTCGTGGGACCAACCGGCCGGGCCTGCGCCCTGTCGAACAACATGGCTCTGCCGATCCTCGCCGAGGAGCACTACGTGCTGGCGGCCGGCGCGGCGGGGGAGCGCGACGAGCGCGGTTGGGAAACAGATCTGCTTGCGGGGCTTGATTTCACCGCGATCGGCACGGGGTAGGCTTGCCAATCAGGCAGCCACGGAAGGATTTCGCATGGACCCCGACCTGGACCCTAATCAGCAGCATTGGCAGGACCGGCTCGACAGCCTGCAGTGGGTTATCGGCTCGATACTCTCCAACATCGACAGCGTCCCGACCTGACCGAAACCAAGCCGCGCGCCGCATCTCTCGAAGACATCGGCGCGACAGACCCCGCGATACGGTTCGTTGTCTTGGCGTTGTTGGCCGTCGACGGGGTCCTTTCCGCACTGGCCGGGGCCCTGCTGCTGCCTTCCTATATCGGGTCGGTCCCGTTTCCCATCAGCGGCTTGATTTCTGGATTGGTCAACGCCGCGCTGGTGTGGGCCGCCGGCCGGTGGACCACGTCGTCGCGGCTGGCCGCGCTGCCGTTGTGGACGTGGCTGCTCACGGTGGCGGTGATCAGCATGGGCGGCCCGGCCGACGACGTGATCCTGGGGGGTCGCGGCCTGATGGCCTACGGGGCGTTGCTGCTGATCGTGCTGGGTGTGGTCCCGCCGTTCTGGGTGCTGTGGCGGCGCGGGCGCCGGCCCTGAGGTTCATGCGGTCACGCGGGCCGGGATGTCCCCGCTGGCGGGTGTGGCACTGCCGCTACTGTTTGACTGTTGCGCAGACGGGGCCGGCACGGGTCGGAAGATAATTTCACATGTTGGGACACGCGGATGAAATTCGATCGTGGGGAAGTTACACGAAGGTGCCGCTGACTCCGGGCGAGGAGCCTACCGCTCTTCCTACTCCTGTGGTTTTGCCAAAGACCAGCGCCTCGGCGTTGCGACGAGTGTTGCGTCGCGCGCGAGACGGCGTTGCGCTCAACGTCGATGAGGCGGCCATTGCGATGACCGCGCGCGGTGCGGACCTCGCGGATCTGTGCGCCAGCGCGGCGCGGGTGCGCGACGCGGGCCTGGCATCGGCCGGCCGGCGCGGCCCCGGTGGCGGGTTGCCCGTCACCTATTCGCGCAAGGTGTTCATCCCGGTCACCCATCTGTGCCGCGACACCTGCCACTACTGCACCTTCGTCACCGTGCCGGGCAAGCTGCGCGCGCAGGGTGCGGGCATGTACCTCGAACCCGACGAGATCCTCGAAATCGCTGGCCGCGGAGCCGAATTGGGTTGCAAAGAAGCCCTTTTCACCCTTGGCGACCGGCCCGAGGATCGATGGCCGGAGGCGGGGCAGTGGCTCAGCGAACGCGGCTACGACTCCACGCTGTCCTACGTGCGGGCCATGGCGATCCGGGTGCTGGAAGAGACCGGCCTGCTGCCGCACCTGAACCCCGGTGTGATGAGTTGGTCGGAGATGGCCCGGCTGAAGCCGGTGGCGCCGTCGATGGGCATGATGCTCGAGACCACGTCGCGGCGGTTGTTCGAGACGAAAGGGCTTGCCCACTACGGCAGCCCGGACAAAGACCCCGCGGTGCGGCTGCGCACACTCACCGATGCGGGCCGGCTCTCCATCCCGTTCACCACCGGCCTGCTGGTCGGCATTGGCGAGACGCTGACCGAACGTGCCGAAACCTTGCACGCGATTCGTAAGTCGCACAAGGAGTTCGGTCATGTGCAAGAAGTGATCGTGCAGAACTTCCGGGCCAAGGAACACACCGCGATGGCCGCCGTGCCCGACGCGGGGATCGACGACTACCTCGCGACGGTGGCGGTCGCCCGGCTGGTGCTCGGCCCCGGCATGCGCATTCAGGCGCCGCCCAACCTGGTGTCCCGCGACGAGTGCCTGGCGCTGGTCGGCGCCGGGGTCGACGACTGGGGCGGCGTATCACCGCTGACACCCGATCACGTCAACCCCGAGCGGCCGTGGCCCGCTCTCGACGACCTGGCCGACATCACCGCCGAGGCCGGATACGAACTGGTTCAGCGCCTTACCGCCCAGCCCAAGTATGTGCAAGCCGGGGCGGCGTGGATCGACCCGCGGGTGCGCGGACACGTGATGGCGCTGGCCGACCCGGCGACCGGCCTGGCCCGCGACGTCAATCCGGTGGGGCTGCCCTGGCAGGAGCCCGACGACGTCGCCTCCGCCGGGCGGACCGATCTCAACGCGGCGATCGACACCGAGGGCCGCGCCACCGAAGCGCGCAGCGATCTGGACAGCGCCTTCGGCGACTGGGAATCGATCCGCGCGCAGGTGCACGAGCTCGCCGCGCGGGCCCCCGAGCGCATCGACACCGATGTGCTCGCCGCGCTGCGGGCCGCGGAGCGCGACCCCGCCGGCTGCACCGACAGCGAGTACCTGGCGCTGGCGACCGCCGACGGACCCGCGCTGGAAGCCGTTGCCGCCCTCGCCAATTCGCTACGGCGCGACACGGTGGGCGACGACGTGACATTCGTGGTGAACCGCAACATCAACTTCACCAACATCTGCTACACCGGTTGCCGGTTCTGCGCCTTCGCGCAGCGCAAGGGTGACGCCGACGCGTATTCGTTGTCCACCGAAGAGGTGGCCGACCGCGCGTGGGAGGCCCACGTCGAAGGCGCCACCGAGGTGTGCATGCAGGGCGGGATCGACCCGGAGTTGCCGGTCACCGGCTACGCCGACCTGGTCCGCGCCGTCAAGGCGCGGGTGCCGTCGATGCACGTGCATGCCTTCTCGCCGATGGAGATTGCCAACGGCGTGACCAAGAGCGGGTTGAGCGTCCGCGAGTGGCTGATCAGCCTGCGCGAGGCCGGGCTGGACACGATCCCGGGCACGGCGGCCGAGATCCTGGACGACGAAGTGCGCTGGGTGCTGACCAAGGGCAAGCTGCCGACGTCGGAGTGGATCGACATCGTGACCACCGCACACGAGGTGGGTCTGCGGTCGTCGTCGACGATGATGTACGGGCACGTCGACAGCCCCCAGCACTGGGTGGGTCATCTCAACGTGCTGCGCGGGATCCAGGACCGCACCGGCGGGTTCACCGAGTTCGTCCCGTTGCCGTTCGTACACCAGAGCTCGCCGTTGTACCTGGCGGGCGCGGCCCGGCCCGGGCCCACCCACCGCGACAACCGTGCCGTGCACGCGTTGGCACGAATCATGTTGCACGGCCGCATATCTCAGATTCAGACCAGCTGGGTCAAGCTCGGGGTCGAGCGCACACAGGTGATGCTCAACGGCGGTGCCAACGATCTGGGCGGCACGCTGATGGAGGAGACCATCTCGCGGATGGCCGGTTCGGAGTACGGGTCGGCCAAGAGCGTCGAAGAGCTGACCGCGATCGCCGAGGGGATCGGACGCCCCGCCCGCCAACGCACCACGACCTACGCTCCGAGGGCCGCTTAGCAGCCCGCGGCGGCGGGTATACCCGACGCCGTGAACCGACAGATCGACGATGACCGGTTCCCCGAGTGGAGGCCGTTCGTAGACGCGGTGCAGCGGCGCCGGCCCGACGCCGGCACCTGGTGCGAGGCCTGGACGGTGCGCGACATCGTCGTCCATCAGGCCGGGAACGCCGAGGAGATCGCCCGAGTGCTGGCCGCGCACCTCGACGGCGAACCCGTCGGCACGCGCGGCTTCGAGGAACGTGAGGGGCCACTGCGCGCGCTGAACGACGCGGACCTGTGGGACGCGCTGTTCGACCGGATGGCCACCCTCAACCGGATCGCGGAAGCGGCCGACGACGTGCCCCAGGACACCGACGTCGCGTGGACGGGCCGCACCATGAAGGTGCCCTGGTTCGCCGAACACATGCGCGAAGAGCTCGTGCTGCACGGTTGGGACATCACCGGGGACGCCGACATTCCGGCGGCCCTGAAGACCGGGCTGGCCGAGCCCTGGATGACCACGCACAGCGTCGTGGCGGTCGGAAAACCGCTGCTGGCCAAGGGCGTTAAGCAATTGCGGCCCGGCGAGCGCGTCGAGGCCAGGTTGCGGGCCGCCGGCACCGATGACGTCGTGATCAGCGCTGACGCCGACCGCACCGCCATCGGGCTCACCGAACCCGAAGGCCCTGCCACCCTGGAAACCGACCCTGCCGCGCGCGTCCTGCTGCTTTGGGGGCGTAGGCCCGCAGACCCATCGCGAATCTGCAGCCGCGTCGGACCGGAGACCCTGGGCCGCGTGCGCGGCCTGCTCAGCGGTTACTGAGCGGCGTCCGTTCGGCTCAGAAGTTGTTGCAGGTGACGGCGACCTGGTTGATGTCGTCGTAGTACTTCTGCGCCGACGGCATGGCCTGAATCTGCTGGGCCATCTGCTGCCGCTTGGGCGGCGGCGAGGCCAAGAAGTTGCGGATGTAAGACTGCGCCACGGGCGAGCTGTTCAACTGCGTCGCGGCCGCCGGATCGGTGGCGTTGAGCGCGGCGATCACCTGTCCGTAGTTGCACGTGGTGTTGATGATTGCGTCCGTCGGGTCCGCGGACGCGATTCCGGCCGCGGCGGTCAACGCCACGGCCGCGCCGCCAAGCGCAACGGTCAATTTGGTCAACGACAGCCTCACCATGTGTGGACACCTTCCCCTATAAATGCACCGCTATCACGGCGACGACATTTGCCCAGCGGCTGTCGCCTCTCGTCGAGGTTACCAGGCGCCGCGCGCGTGCTTCCATCGCAATGCATATCGCGGAGCGCCGCTGAAGTGCGACTTTTCGCAGCTCAGCGGAATGGGCGCCTTGTTCGCCATCGGCGAAACCGACCCCGATCGCGGCGTCCGAGACTGGCAGTCTTAAATCGTCAATTTAACGGGCGCGCCAAGTGGTTGACGTGTATGTGCAACGTCTAGTATCAGTAACCGAAAGCTTTGTCCCGGAGCGGCCGGAAGCACCGGGCGCGAGCCGAAGAGCAGCCCACACCGAAGCAGTACATGGAGGAGACGTCTGTGACCTACACGATCGCCGAGCCCTGTGTCGACATCAAAGACAAGGCATGTATCGAGGAGTGCCCGGTCGACTGCATCTACGAGGGCGCGCGGATGCTGTACATCCACCCCGACGAGTGCGTCGACTGCGGGGCGTGCGAGCCCGTCTGCCCCGTCGAAGCGATCTACTACGAAGACGACGTGCCCGAGCAGTGGAGCCAGTACACGCAGATCAACGCCGACTTCTTCACTGAGCTGGGATCGCCGGGCGGTGCCGCCAAGGTCGGCATGACCGAGAACGACCCGCAAGTCGTCAAGGACCTGCCGCCCCAGGGCGAGGGAGACTGAGCGGGCCGGTGCTGGATAGACCCGGGGTGAGGCCGCGCGCCCCACGCGGGCGAGTGTCGGCATCCCTGCCGGAATTTCCCTGGGACACGCTGGCCGACGCGAAAGCGCTGGCCGGTTCCCATCCCGACGGGATCGTCGACCTTTCCGTCGGCACCCCGGTGGACCCGGTCGCGCCGATCATCCAGGAGGCGCTGGCCGCCGCGGGTTCCGCGTCCGGATATCCCGCCACCGCCGGCACCCCGCGCCTGCGGGACTCGGCGGTCGCCGCGCTGGCCCGCCGCTTCGGCATCACCGGGCTCACCGAGGCAGCCGTGCTGCCGGTGATCGGCAGCAAGGAGCTCATCGCCTGGCTGCCGACCCTGCTGGGGCTGGGGCCCGCGGACGTGATCGTGGTGCCCGAGCTGGCGTATCCGACGTATGACGTCGGGGCGCGGCTGGCCGGAGCGACGGTGCTGCGGGCGGATTCGTTGACCCAGTTGGGCCCGCAATCGCCGGCGCTGGTCTACCTCAACTCCCCGAGCAACCCGACCGGGCGCGTGCTGGGCGTCGACCACCTGCGCAAAGTGGTCGGCTGGGCGCGCGAGCGGGGCAGCGTGGTGGCTTCCGACGAGTGTTACCTGGGCCTGGGCTGGGAGGCGCAGCCGCTGTCGATCCTGCATCCGTCGATCTGCGACGGCGACCACGCTGGACTGCTCGCCATCCACTCGCTGTCGAAGAGCTCGTCGCTGGCCGGTTACCGCGCCGGATTCGTCGCCGGGGATGCCGATCTGGTGTCCGAGCTGCTGGCGGTGCGCAAGCACGCCGGGATGATGGTGCCGACGCCGGTGCAGGCGGCCATGGTCGCCGCCCTGGACGACGACGCCCACGAGCGAACGCAGCGCGAACGGTACGAGCGGCGGCGGGAAGCGTTGCTGCCGGCGCTGCGCTCGGCCGGATTCGTCGTCGACCATTCCGAGGCCGGCCTGTATCTGTGGGCGACCCGCGGCGAGCCGTGCGCGGACACCGTCACCTGGCTGGCCGAGCGCGGCATCCTGGTGGCGCCCGGCCACTTCTACGGCCCGCGCGGCGCGCAGCACGTGCGTGTCGCGCTGACGGCGACCGACGAGCGGATCTCCGCCGCCGTGCGGCGGCTCGCCTAACCGAAACCGACCAGCCGCCACCAATGGCGGGCGCCAGCGTGCACAATGCATCGAAGGTGTTTCGCCCGCTCAGTTAAGGACGGTGGTCGTGACGACTTCGGCCGGCAGGCTGCGCATCCCCCTTTCGGTCGGGGACATCGTCAAGCGGGTATTCCTGGGAAAGCCCCTGATCACGGAGGACATCGCCTCCGAGAAGTTGTCGAATCCGGTTGCCCTGGGCGCGCTTTCGCCGGATGCGGTGTCGTCCGTCGCCTATGGTCCTGAGCAGATCCTGATCGAACTGCTACCGCATGCCGGGCTGGCCGCCTTTCTGCTGTTGCTTCCCATCACCGGTGTCATCCTGCTCATCCTGGTCCTGGTGGCCGCCTCATACCGGCAGGTGGTGATGGCCTACACCCGGGCGGGCGGCTCCTACATCGTCGCCCGGGACAACTTCGGGCCCCGGGTCGCGCAAATCGCCGCCGCGGCGCTGCTGATCGACTACGTCGTCACCGTTGCGGTGCAATCGGCGGCCGGAACGGTCGCGGTGGTATCGGCGGTTCCCGCGCTGGGCCCGTACAGCCTCGAGCTCACGGTCGCGGTCGTGCTTGCTATCTGCTACGCGAACCTGCGTGGGCTGAAGGAGGCGGGACTGCCGTTCGCGGTGGCGACCTATTCATTCATCGTCATGGTTGGCCTGACCATCGTGGTCGGCGTCATTCGCGCATTCGCCGGGAACCTACCGGTTTACGATCCCGCGCACATGACCGGAACCGTGCCGGTACACCAGGGCAACGGGTTGGTGCTGGGCGCCACGATTTTGGTGTTGCTGCGCGCGTTCGCCAACGGAGGCTCGTCGCTGACCGGGGTCGAGGCCATCTCCAACACGGTCGACTACTTCCGAAAGCCGCAGGGCCGCAACGCGCGCCGCGTGCTCACCGCCATGGCCACCGTCCTCGGCCTCCTGCTGGCCGGCGTCGCCTACCTGGCGCACGTCACCCACGCCACGCCCTATCTCACGGAATACCCGTCGGTGCTGTCCCAGATCGGCCGAGCCGTCTTCGGCAACGGCGTGATCGGCGACGTCTTCTACATCCTGGTCCAGGCCGCGACCGCGGCCATCTTGTTCACCGGTGCGAATACCAGTTTCAACGGATTCCCGGCGCTGGCCAGTTTCGTCGCCGAGGACCGCTTCCTGCCGCGCCAACTCACCAAACGCGGTCACCGGTTGGTCTTTTCGAACGGCATCATCACCCTGACGGCGCTGTCGGTGCTGTTGTTGGTGGTGACCGGCGGGTCGGTCAACGCGCTGGTCCCGTTCTATGCGATCGGTGTGTTCACCGGGTTCTCGATGGCCGGCTACGGGATGACCAAACACCATCTGACACAGCGGGAACCGGGGTGGCGACGCCGCCTGGCGATCAACCTGTCCGCGGCCATCCTCTCGACGATCGTGGTGGGCATCTTCGCGGTGGCGAAATTCACCGAGGGCGCGTGGCTGGTGGTCGTCGTCTTCCCGCTACTGGTGTTCATGCTGATGCGGCTCAACCGCGAATACCGGGCTGAGGCAGCCATTCTCGAGATGTTCCGCACCGACCGTCCGGAGTTGGTGAAGTACGCGCGGCACCGGGTGTTCGTTCTTGTCGACTCCGTGGACCTGGCGGTGATCGAAGCGCTGCGCTACGGCAGGGGATTACGGGCCGACGAGTTGACCGCGGTGCACTTCATGGTCGACCCGGCCCACGCCGCGCAGCTGCGAAAGCGCTGGGACCACTTCGATCTCGACACCCCGCTGCGGGTGGTGGACTGCCCGGACCGCCGGATCATCCGGGCCGCCCAGCTGCTGGTCGCCAAGGCGCGCGAAGAACAACCGCACACCAACGTGACGGTGCTGTTGCCTCGCCGAACGTTCGCGCGGCTGCTGGGGAGGCTGCTGCACGACCGCACCGCGGACAAGATCTCCCGCGCGGTGAGCCTGATCCCCGATGCGGCGGCGACGATCGTGCCCTACGACGTGGAATCGCGCATCAAGGAGGCCTACCCCGACACCCTCGAGCAGCGGATCGCCCAGGAGATCGACAAGCTCGAGGCGTGGGTGTCCAAGGGCGAGGACGAGAAGGTGGACGCCTACGAGCACCCCGAGCGGCCGGCTTCGGTCATCCTGGTGGCCGGGCTGATCTCGGGGCAACGGGCCACCGTCGAAGGACGGGTCAACCAGGTCGAGGACGTCACCGACCGGGGGCGCACCTTCCGGCAGGTGGTCGTCGGGGACAACAGCGGGGAAATGACGGTCACGTTCCGTCCCGGTCATGGGGGCGCCGACATACAGCCCGGCCAGCTATTGCGGATCACCGGGAAGGCGCGCCAGACCGGCAACCGGCCCATCTCGATGATCGATCCGACGTATTGCGTGATCGAGGACCCCGCGACGGCCGTCGACTCAGGCGGATCCGGCGAATCCGGCGAATCGAGCAAAACTTAACGTCCCTCCGATCGCCGGGATTATTCCGCATGGGCAAACGCTGCTAGCCGGATTTCTTTGCGAAGCAGGACTATTCGTCGTTCTCGAGTGAGCCGCCATCGGCGTTCCGAGCGCCTGACGGAGCCAGAAATGGCTTCGGGGATGATGAGTCGAGTGCTGACGGTAAGCTGACACCCGCACGACCGCTGAACGCCGTTGGGGGAGAACAGAGGACTGCACTTTGCGTGCCGCAGCCGCCACACCCGTTGCTGTCATCGGTATGGCCTGCCGACTTCCCGGTGGGATCGATTCTCCGCAACGGCTGTGGGAAGAGTTGTTGCGCGGCGCGGATCTCGTGGGCGAGATTCCCGCCGATCGGTGGGACGCGGACCTGTACTACGACCCCGAACCCGGCGTGCCCGGCCGCTCGGTAACCCGGTGGGGGGCCTTCCTCGACGACGTCGGCGGCTTCGACTGCGACTTCTTCGGCATGACCGAGCGCGAGGCCACCGCGATCGACCCGCAGCACCGCTTGCTGTTGGAAACGTCCTGGGATGCCATCGAGGACGCGGGCCTCGATCCCGCGCGGTTGTCCCACTCGCAGACCGGGGTCTTCGTCGGACTGACGCACGGCGACTACGAACTGCTGTCCGCCGACTGCGGTGCCGCCGAGGGTCCGTACGGGTTCACCGGCACGAGCAACAGCTTTGCGTCGGGGCGGGTCGCCTACGCCCTGGGCCTGCACGGCCCGGCGGTCACCGTGGACACCGCGTGCTCGTCGGGCCTGATGGCCGTCCACCAGGCGTGCGGCAGCCTGAACAGCAGTGAAAGCGACTTCGCCCTGGCCGGTGGTGTCGTCGTGACGCTGGAACCGCGAAAGTCCGTCTCGGGGTCGCTGCAGGGCATGCTGTCGCCGACCGGCCGCTGCCACGCCTTCGACGAGAAGGCCGACGGCTTCGTGTCCGGCGAGGGCTGCGTCATGCTGCTGCTCAAACGGCTCGACGACGCGCAACGCGGCGGCGATCGCATCCTGGCGGTGCTGCGCGGAACCGCGGCCAATCAGGACGGCCGCACCGTAAACATCGCGGCGCCGTCGGAAACCGCCCAGGTGGCCGTCTACCGAAAGGCCCTCGAAGTCGCCGGCGTCGACGCCACCACGGTCGGCTTCGTCGAGGCGCACGGGACCGGCACCCCCGTCGGGGACCCGATCGAGTATTCGAGCCTGGCCGCCGTGTACGGAACCGCCGGACCGTGCGCGCTGGGCTCGGTGAAGACGAACTTTGGCCACCTGCAATCGGCCTCCGGACCGTTGGGGTTGATCAAGACGGTCCTCGCGCTGCAGCACGGCACGGTGCCGCAGAATCTGCACTTCACCCGCCTGCCCGGCGAGATGGCCACGATCAAGACCGAACTGTTCGTGCCGCAGGCCAACACGCCCTGGCCCACCGACGGCCGGTACCCGCGGCGCGCCGCCGTGTCGTCCTACGGAATGTCGGGCACCAACGTGCACGTCGTGCTGGAGCAGGCCCCCCCACAGGTCTCCGCAGCGACGCCCGAAGAGGCGCCGGCCGCACCGAGCGCCCACGGGGCGTTGTTGTTTCCGGTGTCGGCCACTTCCGCGGAGCAGCTGCGCGGCACGGCCGCCCGGCTGGCGGCTTGGGTCGACGAACACGCCGGCGGGGCGGGCCTGTGGGATCTGGGTTACACCCTGGCTCGCCGGCGCGCGCACCGGCCGGTGCGAACGGTGTTGTCGGCCAGCACCTTCGGCGAGCTGAGCGCGGCCCTGCGTGAGTTGGCCGACAGCGACATGCCGTACGAGCCCGCCGTCGGGCAAGACGACCTCGGGCCGGTATGGGTGTTCTCGGGACAGGGGTCGCAGTGGCCGAAGATGGGCGCCGAACTGCTGGCGAAGGAGCCGGTGTTCGCGGCGACGATCGCCGAGCTGGAGCCGCTGATCGCCGAGGAATCGGGGTTCTCGGTCACCGAAGCCATGTCGGCGCCCGAGCTGGTGACCGGCATCGACCGCCTGCAGCCGACGATCTTCGCGATGCAGGTCGCGCTGGCCGAGACGATGCGGTCCTACGGCGTGCGTCCCGGCGCCGTCATCGGGCATTCCCTCGGGGAATCCGCGGCGGCGGTCGTCGCCGGCGGGCTGTCGCCCGTGGACGGGGTGCGCGTCATCTGCCGCCGCTCGAGGCTGATGGGGGGGATCGCCGGCAGCGGCGCCATGGCGTCGGTGGAATTGCCCGGGGCGCAGGTGTTGTCGGAACTGTCCATCCGAGGGATCTCCGACGTCGTGCTCTCCGTGGTCGCCTCCCCGACGTCGACGGTGATCGGCGGCGACACCCAGGCCATCCGCGATCTGGTCGCGGCCTGGCAGGAGCAGGACGTGCTGGCGCGCGAGGTGGCGGTGGACGTGGCCTCGCATTCGCCGCAGGTGGAGCCGATCCTCGACGAACTGGTCGAGGCCCTCGCCGGCCTCGAGCCACGGGAGCCGGAGATTCCCTACTATTCGGCGACGCTGTGGAATCCCCGCGAACGGCCCTCGTTCGCCGGCGACTACTGGGCCGAAAACCTGCGCTACACCGTGCGATTCGCGGCGGCCGTGCAGGCCGCCCTCAAGGACGGCTTCCGGGTCTTCGCGGAATTGGCGCCCCACCCGCTGCTCACCCATGCGGTCGAGCAGAACGCAGCCAGTTTGGACATGCCCATCGCCGCGCTCGCCGCCATGCGCCGCGACCAAGAGCTGCCAATCGGTTTGCGGGGCTTCGTCGCCGACGTGCACAGCGCCGGGGCCGCGGTGGACTTCTCGGTGCAGTACCCGACCGGGCGCCTGGTGGACGCCCCGCTCCCGACGTGGACGCACCGCAGGCTCATGCTCAGCCGCGAGGCAAAAGAGCAGGCGCACGGCGCCTCGGTGCAGGCCGTGCATCCACTGCTCGGGGCCCACGTGCACCTGTACGAGGAGCCCGAGCGCCACGTCTGGCAGGGCGACGTCGGCACCGAGGCGCACCCATGGCTCGGAGACCACCAAATCCACCAGGTGGCCGCGCTTCCCGGCGCCGCCTACTGCGAGATGGCCCTCGCCGCCGCGCGCGCGGCCCTCGGCGAACGCTCGGAGGTCTGCGACATCACGTTCGAGCAGACGCTGTTGCTGGACGGCCGGACGCGGGCATCGTCGGCGGCGACGGTCACCGCGCCCGGAGTTCTCGAGTTCGCGGTGGACACCCACGACGAGGGCGAACGCGTTCGCCGGGCGGCTGCGGTCCTGCGGGCCCTCAACGAACCGGACGAGGGCGAGTTGCCGCAGCCGCCCGCCCATGACATGGCCACCCTGATCGCCAATCACCCGTCCGGCATGGACGGCGCCGAACTGCGAAAGGCCTTCGGCGCGATCGGGATTCAGTACGGTCCGGCCTTCTCCGGTCTGGCCGCCGCGCTCGTCGCCGGCGGGCACGCCGGCACCGTGCTCGCCGAGGTCGCGCTTCCCGGCGCGATCCGCTCGCAGCAGTCGGGGTACGCCATCCACCCCGCCCTGCTGGACGCCTGCTTCCAGTCGGTCGTCGTCCATCCCGAGGTGCAGAAGGCGAGCGCGGGCAGTCTGCTGTTGCCGGTCGGGGTGCGCAGGTTGCGCAGCTATTCCTCGACGCGCAACGCGCAATACTGCCTCGCCCGGGTTACGGCGTCGCGCCCGGGCGAGTGCGAGGCGGACCTCGACGTGCTGGACCAGTCCGGCGCCGTCCTGCTGACCGTCGAGGGGCTTCGGCTGGCCGGCGGCGCCTCCGAGCACGAGCGGGCGCAACGGCTGCTCAACGAGCGGTTGTTGACCATCGAATGGGAGCCCCGGCAATTGCCGGAGGGGCCTCACGGCGAGCCGGGAGCGTGGCTGTTACTCAGCGCGTGTGAGGTGACGGATCCGCTGACCGAACAACTCGCCGAGGCATTGGGCGATGGCGCCCAATGCACCACGGTGTCCTGGTCGCTCGGATCGGCGGAAACCGCACAGCTGCGCACCCTGCTGTCGGGCAGCGGCCAGCTGGCCTCGAATGGGCACGGCCCGCTCAAGGGACTCACCGGTGTCGTCGTGGTGACCGCGCCACCAGCCGGCGGCGCCGAAGTGACGCGGCTCGGCCGCGACTACGTGTCCCATCTGGTGGCCATCGCCCGCGAGCTTTCCGAGCTGCCCGGGGAGTCGCCCCGGCTATTCGTGGTGACCAGGAACGCCGCCAACGTGGTCGCCGGCGACGTGGCCAACATCGAGCAGGCCGGGTTGCGCGGGCTGACGCGGGTGATCGATTCCGAGCACCCCCACCTGAGCGCCACCCAGATCGACATCGACGGGGCGGCCGAAGCCAAACACGTTGCACTGCAGTGTAAGAGCGGATCTGGGGAAGACGAGACGGCGTGGCGCGGCGGACAGTGGTACACCGCGCGGTTGCGGCCGGGTCCGTTGCGCCCGGCCGAACGGCAGACCACCGTCGTCGATCGCGAGCGGGACGGCATGCGCCTACAGATCCGCACGCCCGGTGACCTCGAATCGCTGGAGTTCATCGCGTTCGACCGCGTCCCGCCGGGTCCGGGGGAGATCGAGGTCGCGGTCACCGCGTCCACCATCAACTTCGCCGACGTGCTGGTCGCGTTCGGCCGTTATCCCACCTTCGAGGGCTACCAACAGCAGCTGGGTGGTGACTTCGCCGGTGTGGTGACCGCCGTCGGTCCCGGCGTCACCGAGCACCGGGTGGGTGACCGCGTAGGGGGCATGTCGCGCAACGGATGCTGGGGCACCTTCGTCATCGCCGACGCTCGGCACGCGGTCACCCTCCCGCCCGGCCTGCCGGTGGAAGCCGCCGCCGCGGTGCCCACCGCCTCGGCCACCGCCTGGTACGGGTTGCATGACCTGGCCCGGATTTCGCCAAGCGACAAGGTCCTCATCCACTCCGGCACCGGCGGGGTCGGACAGGCGGCCATCGCGATCGCCCGGGCCGCGGGTTGCGAGATCTTCGCGACCGCGGGCAGCCCGCAGCGCCGGCAATTGCTGCGGGACATGGGGATCGAGCACGTCTACGACTCGCGCAGCGCGGAATTCGCCGACCAGATCCGTGCCGACACCGGCGGATACGGCGTCGACGTGGTGCTCAACTCACTGCCCGGGGCCGCGCAGCGTGCGGGAATCGGCTTGCTGGCATTCGGCGGGCGATTCATCGAACTGGGCAAGCGCGACATCTACCGCGACACCCACCTCGGGTTGTTTCCCTTCCGGCGCAACCTGTCCCTGTTCGCGGTCGACCTGGCGTTGCTGACATTCAGTCACCCCGAGACGATTCGCCGCCTGTTGGCCACCGTGTACCAACGGACCGCCGACGGCGAGCTGCCGCTGCCGCGCACCACGCACTACCCGATCCACGACGCGGCCGCCGCGATCCGGTTGGTGGGCGGCGCGGGGCACACCGGCAAGGTGGTGCTGGACGTGCCGCGCGCGGGACGCAGTGTCGCGACGGTCCCCCCGGAGGAGGTGCGGCCGTTCCGCGCCGACGGCGCCTACATCGTCACCGGTGGCATCGGCGGCCTGGGGCTGTTCTTGGCCGGTGAGATGGCGTCCCGGGGCGCCGGGCGGATCGTGCTCAACTCCCGCTCGGCGCCCAACGAGCAAGCGCGCCAAGCCATCGAGCGTCTGCGCGCCGGCGGGGCGGACATCGCGGTGGAGTGTGGGGACATCGCCGAGCCGGCCACGGCCGACCGCCTGGTGGTGTCCGCGACCGCGACGGGGTTGCCGGTGCGTGGGGTGCTGCACGCGGCGGCGGTCGTGGAGGATGCCACGTTGGCCAACGTCACCGACGAACTGATCGACCGGTGTTGGGCGCCAAAGGTTTACGGAGCCTGGAACCTGCATCGAGCCACAGCGGGACAGCCGCTGGACTGGTTCTGTTCGTTCTCGTCGGCCGCCGCCCTGGTCGGCTCGCCGGGGCAGGGCGCGTATGCCGCGGCCAACAGTTGGCTGGACGCGTTCGCTTACTGGCGCCGCTCCCAGGGCCTGCCCGGCAGCGCGATCGCCTGGGGCGCGTGGTCCGAGGTCGGCCGCGCCACGGTTCTCGCGCAAGACGCCGACATCGCGATCAAGCCGTCGGAGGGCTATTACGCGTTCGAGTCCCTGCTGCGCTACGACCGCCCTTACTCCGGCTACGCGCCGATCATGGGAACGCCATGGCTGACCTCGTTCGCACAACGCAGCCGGTTCGCCGAGGCGTTCGGATCGACGGCGCAGGGCAACCCGGACGCGGGAAAATTCCTGGCCGAGTTGAAGGCGCTGCCCCGCGAAGAATGGCCCACCGCCATTCGTCGGCTGGTGTCCGGTCAGATCAGCCTATTGCTCCGGCGCACAATCGATCCCGACCGTCCGTTGTCCGACTATGGGTTGGATTCGCTCGGCAATCTCGAGCTGCGAACCCGCATCGAAACCGAAACGGGTGTGCGCATCAGCCCCACCAAGATCACCACGGTCCGCGATCTGGCGGAGCATTTGTGCGAGGAGCTGGCCGCGTCGGAAACGGCGGCGTCAGCATCCTGACGAGGCGGATGCGGCGGCCCTGTCCCGGGCGGGCGACGGCCGCAACGCCGAAAACCGCCCTAAACTGACCATCTTAACTTGTAGACTTGCCGAAGTCCGGTTTTACTCGTAGGTGATGCCGCGTGGGCGTTGCCACAGGAATGAGCGCGCCGGGGTGCCGGTTGAGAGGACCACGGGCCACGTAGAGATGACGCGTGAAAAGCCGACGAGGAGCTGAGGATGTCCACCAACATCACCTGGCATGACCACCAGATCTCTCGCGAGGCGCGCGAGCGGCTCAACGGCCACAAGGGCTGCGTTATCTGGTTCACCGGGCTGAGCGCCAGCGGCAAGAGCACGGTCGCGAACATCGTCGAGCAGAAGCTGTACGGGCGCGGCGTGCGGAGCTACCTGCTGGACGGCGACAACGTCCGCCACGGGCTCAACGCCGGCCCGACTCTCCTCGAAGAGCGCCACGGAGTCGAGTTCGCGAAGCGGTTCGGTCTGGGGTTCTCCGCCGAGGACCGCGAGGAGAACATCCGGCGCCTCGGGGCGGTCGCGAAGTTGTTCTGCGATGCCGGGGTCATCACCTTGACGGCCTTCATCAGCCCGTACCGGCACGACCGCGACGCGGTTCGCGCCACCCTCGCCGAGGGTGATTTCCTGGAGATCTTCGTCGATACGCCGATCGAGATTTGCGAGCAGCGTGATCCGAAAGGCTTGTACAAGAAGGCGAGGGCGGGCGAGATCCGGGGTTTCACCGGAATCGACGATCCGTACGAAGCGCCGCTGAGCCCGGAGCTGCGGCTCGAGGGTGGCACGAAGGATGCGGACACGCTGGCCGAGGAAGTGGTCTCGCACCTCGAGAAGGAGGGCGTCATTCCCGCCCGCGCCGCTGCCGCCCGAGGCTTCGACACACACCGCGAAGCGAGGTCATGAGATGAACTATCACGGTCACAACGGGAAACCGATCGTGGAAAGAGTGTCCACGGACGGCGCCGCCGAACAGATCAAAGGCCTGCCGCGCGTGCCCATTTCCAAGGCGACCGCGCACGAAGTGATCAGCCTGTCCTACGGATTCTTCACCCCGCTGTCCGGGTTCATGGGCCGGCAAGAGGTCGATGGAACCCTGGACAAATTGCGGCTTCCGGACGGAACGCTGTGGAGCATCCCGATCGTGTTCGACCTGTCCTCCGACGACGTCGAGAAGCTGGGCGTCAACGAGGGCGGCAGCGTCGTGCTGGAGTACCTCGGCGCACCGATCGCGATCCTCGACGTCAGCGAGATCTACGAGTACGACCTGCAGCGCTTCGCCGAGAAGACTTACGGCACAACCGATCCCAGGCACCCCGGGGTGAAGAAGGCGCTCGCGTACGCGAACCGGTTCATCGCCGGCGACGTCACGCTCATCAACGAGCCGGTGTTCAACGAGCCCTTCAAGAGCTTCTGGCTCACGCCCAGGCAGCACCGCGATGCGCTCGCAGCGAAGGACTGGAAGCACGTCGTCGCCCACCAGACCCGCAACGTCCCCCACACCGGCCACGAGGCGCTGATGAAGCAGGCGTGGCTGGCCGCGAACGAAGACATGCCCGTCGACAACCTCAACACCGGCGTGCTTGTCAACGCCATCATCGGGCAGAAGCGGGTGGGGGACTACATCGACGAGGCCATCCTGCTGGCGCAGGACGAGCTGAGGAAGAGCGGGTACTTCCGCGAGGACGTCCACAAGGTGACCTTCACGCTCTGGGACATGCGGTACGCGGGGCCCCGCGAGGCGATCTTCCACGCGATCCTGCGGACCAATCTCGGCTGCACGCACCACATGTTCGGCCGCGACCACGCCGGCGTCGGCGACTTCTACCACCCGTATGACTCGCAGAACCTGCTGCAGCAGCACCGGTCGGAGCTGGGCATCAAACCGGTGTTCCTGCGGGAGAACTGGTACTGCCCGGAATGCCGGGAGGTGACCAACTCCGCGCTGTGCGGTCACGACGCCCAGGCGCAGAGCTTCAGCGGCAGCCTGATCCGCAGCATCCTCACCGACGAGGTGAAGCCCACCCAGCAGGTCATGCGCCACGAGGTGTTCGAGGTGGTTTTGGACTCCGCCGCCAAATACGGCCGAGGTTCGCCGTTCGTCACCGAGGATTACCTGAAGGACAGGCTGCCGGTGTTCACGCTGAACCAGTTGGAGGAAGCCACCCCATGAGCGGTGCCGAGAAGCACATCAAGGTCAACGTGTGGATCAACGAGGAACGGCTCGAGGCGCTGGCGAACGCCGGAATGGCCGACTCGGCCAAGGATGCCTTCGCCGGTATGAAGCTGCTGGAGATCTACACCACCGAAGCGCAGAAGGACGTTGTGCTGCAACGCTTCCCGGGAGCCAAATACGACTCCGCCACCACCAAGTCCATCGAGTTGCTGCCCAAGAAGGTAAAGGACAGGCTGTTGGAATTGTCCATCGCGCTGCACTCCACCGGGCCCGACGTGGTGGACCGCTTCCTTGCCGAAGCGCAACCCTAGCCGAAACTAACGCCGTTCAGGCGTCCAGCCGGGTGAACTGCTGCCGGCGGTAGTGCTCGACGCAGGCGGCCCGCCGGATCTTGCCGCTCGTCGTGGTGGGGATCGACCCCGGTGACACCAAGACGAGGTCGGCGACATTGAGGCCGTGCGTGCTCGAAATCGCCGCGGTGACATCGTTTTTGACAGCGGCGAGCCGGTCTAGCGCCTCCTCGTCGGAATCGCCGCGCTTCTTCAATTCGATGATGGTCACCAGCTTTTCGGTCTCATCCACCGGGACGGAGATCGCCGCGACCCGGCCCCCGGTGATCCCCTGGACCGTCGACTCGATGTCCTCGGGATAGTGGTTGCGCCCGTAGACGATCAACAGATCCTTCATCCGGCCCACGATGAACAGCTCGCCCTCGGAGACGAAGCCGAGATCGCCGGTGCGCAGCCATGGCCCTTCGGGTGTGCCGGGCGACGGGTCGGCCAGAATGCCGCCAAAGGTGCGCTCGGTCTCCTCCGGCTTCTGCCAGTAGCCGCCGGCCACGTTCTCGCCGTGGACCCAGATCTCGCCGACCGTTCCCGTTGGGCATTCCCTGCGGGTGTCGGGGTCCACGATCCGGATGGTCGGCGATTTCGGCATGCCGTAGCTGAGCAGTGGCGAGCCGGCATCCGCCGCACACGGTTGCGCGGTGCCTTCGGACAGCTTCCCGGGTTCGAAGTGCACGACTGCTGGTGCGGCCCTCACATTGCGGGTGGCGACATAGACGGTCGCTTCCGCCAGACCGTAGGACGGGCGCATCATGTGATCGCGAAAGTTGTACGGGGCGAATCGATTGCAGAACCGGTCCAGGGTGGCGGGGTGGATGCGTTCGGCACCGCTGACGATGCCCAGCACGTTGCTGAGATCGAGTCCGGCCATGTCGGCGTCGGTTGTCTTGCGGAGGGCCAGCTCCAAGGCGAAGTTCGGTCCCGCCGAGAAGCAGGGGCTGGGTTTGGCCAGCGCTTGGATCCACCTCGCGGGACGCTGCAGGAAAGCGATTGGACTGGTGAGCTCGCAGCGGTAACCGCTCAGGATCGGTATGACAACGCCTTGCATCAAGCCCATGTCGTGGTAGAAGGGCAACCACGACACGATGGTGGTGTCGGATGGCGCCATGCCATTCGAGTCCGGGAACAAGTCGAGCATCAGCTGCTGGAAGTTCACCTGAAGGTTCTGGTGCGAGATCATCACCCCGGCCGGAAGCCGGGTCGAGCCCGACGTGTACTGCAGGTACGCCGTTTCGGGGGCGCCGCTGATCCGGAGGCTCGGCGCGCCGGCGTCGTCCAAATCCAGGGTGTCGACCTCGACGATGGCCGGGGCGGGGGCCGAGTCCGTTTGGTGCAGGTACTGGGTGACGGCTTCGGCGGCCGCGGACGTGGTGAGGACGACGGTGGGCGTGGTGTCGGCCAGGACGGCGCTCACCCGTTCATCGTGCGAGCCCGCCGCCGGCACCGACAGCGGCACCGCGATCAGCCCGGCCTGCATCGCCCCCAGGAACGCCACGACGTAGGCCAGGCCCTGCGGAGCGAGGATCACCGCCCGGTCGCCGACGGCGCCGTGCCGCTTGAGCTCGTGCGCGACGTTAAGGGTCCGCCGGTAGAGCTGCGCCCACGTCAACGTCTCGGTGACGCCGCCCCAATCCTGCTCGTAGTCGGTGTACCGGAAGGCGACGTCGTCGGGCTGCAGACCCGCGCGTTCACGCAGCAGGGACACCACGGACGCGCTCGACATGGACGTTAGGTTACCGCCTTGCGCTAGGGCCCACCCGGGAGTCGCAAACTCAGCGAAAACAGCAGCCGCACCTCGGGATCGGCCAACGACGTCGTCAATAACTTCTCGATACGCCGAATGCGGTAGCGAACCGTGTTGGGGTGAACGTGTAGCGACTGCGCGGCGGCGGCGACGTCGCCGAAGCTGTCCAGATACACCCGCAGGGTTTCGGCCAGCACCGGCTCGCGGGCACGCAGGTCGACGATCCGCGGATCGACCGATCGCTCCTCGCGTCCAACCAAAGCGAGGATCTCGTCGAGCAGGACGGTGGTGCGCGCCTCGGCCAACGACGTCACCTGCGGAATCGAAATGGGATGGCGCGCAGCGCTGTCCAGCACGCGGTCCACCTCGGCTCGGGCGGCGGCGATGCCGGCGGGGCCGGCGACGGGGGCGGCGATGGCGGCCCGCAGCTGCACCCCGAGTTCGCTGCGCATCGCCGCGATCGTGCCGCGGACCCACGAGGTGACCGAACGGGTCTGCGTCTTGGGCAGCAGCACATAGATTCGCGATCCACGGGAGGCGAGCTGGGCGTCCCGCCGAAAAGCGCTGGCACTCAGCGCCATTACGTCGGCCAATCGCGCCGGGCGGGCCGCACCCGCGGTGTCCGAGGCGTCCCAGCCGATCAGGGCGGCGTCCCCGTCGGCGGCGAGGCCGAGTTCGCGGGCGACGGCGGCCACGTCGGGCTCCCCCTCGATCAGGCCCAGCAGCTGTTGCACCCGCCGCGCGTGCGTGGAGGGGCGGGCCGCAAGTCGCGCCATGATGCGCCCGGCCAGTACGGCCGCGCCCCGCAACATCTCCTCGGCGTCGGCCGCCAGCGGTCGTGTGCCCTGCTGCACCCAAATGGTGCCGGCGAACGCAGGCGGCCGCCGAGCATCGGCCTCCTGATAGATCCCGACCGCCAGCCGCGGGCGCAGGCCAAGTTCGGGACGCTCGGCGACGCGCACCACTCCGTCGCTCGCGCGCAGCGCGTCGAAAATACCCCACTGGCCGATCCATTCGAGGTGCTCGGGCGGCCCGGCCCGGCCGAGGATGGAAAGGCGGCGCAGCTCGTCGGCTTCGTCGTTGGAGGCCGAATAGGCCAGCACGTGCGATTGGGCGTTTTCGATGCTGACCATGCCGTGGATGCGGTCGGCCAGCGACTGCGCCAAACCGAACAGATCGGTGCCCGAGTCCTCCGTCGCATCGGCGCGGTCCCCGTGATGCTCCAGCACGTGGTTGACCAACTGGTAGAGCCGCTCCCAGCGGGCCCGCGGCTCGACGGCGACCATCGCCGACCCGTTGCCGACCGCCGCGCTCACCAACGCGGTGGACGGTTGCTTGGCGAAGATCGCCACCGGAACGCGCTCGCGGGCCTGCTTGTCCATCCACCGCAGCGCCTCGTCGTCGGCCACGCCCAGCAGGAAGAACACGTCGGCCGAGCTCGCGGCCGCCGCCAGCCCAAGGCGCACGTCGTCGCTGTCGATCAACGCCGCCGAGCCGACGGGAAGGTCCAGGCCCCGCGGGGCTTCCACCAGGCGGACCAGGGTCGCGTCCAGCGCGAGTAAGAGCTGACCCAGCCCCACACTGGCCATTGTCCGATCGTACTATCAACTGGCCCCTATCCTGTCCGATCAGCTAACTCCGCTGGCGCCCATGGCGAGGATCCTGGCAGCATGGACGCGATAACCCAGGTGCCGCTGCCGGCCAACGAGCCGGTCCACGACTATGCGCCGCACTCCCCGGAACGCGGCCGGCTGCGCGCCGAATTGGCCGCGCAGGCCGATCACCCCATCGACCTCCCGCACGTCATCGGCGGTACGCACCGGATGGGCGACGGGGAACGGATCGACGTAGTCCAGCCGCACCGGCATGTCGCCAAGCTGGGCACCCTGACGAACGCCGTCCACGCCGATGCGGCAGCGGCGATCGACGCGGCAATGGCCGCGAAAACGGCCTGGGCGACGATGCCGTTCGACGAGCGCGCGGCCGTATTCTTGCGCGCCGCCGACCTGCTGGCCGGGCCATGGCGGGAGAAGATCGCCGCCGCGACGATGCTGGGCCAATCCAAGTCCGTCTACCAGGCCGAGATCGACTCGCCCTGCGAGCAGATCGACTTCTGGCGGTTCAACGTGGCGTTCGCGCGCCAGATCCTGGCGCAGCAGCCGATCAGCGGACCGGGGGAGTGGAATCGCAGCGACTACCGCCCGTTGGACGGATTCGTCTATGCGATCACGCCGTTCAACTTCACCTCGATCGCCGGCAACCTGCCGACCGCACCCGCGCTGATGGGCAACGCCGTCGTGTGGAAGCCGTCGATCACCCAGACGCTGTCGGCCTATCTGACCATGCAGCTGCTCGAGGCCGCTGGGCTGCCGCCCGGTGTGATCAACCTGGTCACCGGCGACGGCTTCGCGGTTTCGGACGTGGCCCTGGCCGATCCGCGGCTGGCCGGCATCCACTTCACCGGGTCGACGGCCACCTTCCAGCACCTCTGGCAGCAGGTGGGCGCCAATATCGGCCGTTACCACAGCTATCCGCGCCTGGTAGGCGAGACCGGTGGCAAAGACTTCGTGGTGGCACACCCCTCGGCTCAGCCGGATGTGCTGCGCACCGCGCTCATTCGCGGGGCGTTCGACTACCAGGGGCAGAAATGCTCGGCGGCGTCGCGGGCGTTCATCCCGCATTCGATGTGGCGGCGCATCGGCGACGACTTCCTCGGCCAGACCGCCGCACTGCGCTACGGCGACGTCACCGACCTGACCAACTACGGCGGCGCGCTGATCGACCGGCGCGCGTTCACCAAAAACGTCGACGCCCTCGAGCGAGCGAAGAGCGCGGCCCACGTCACCATCGCCGTCGGCGGCGAATACGACGACAGCGTCGGCTATTTCGTCCGCCCCACGGTGTTGCTCTCCGATGACCCGACCGACGAAGCGTTCGCCACCGAGTATTTCGGTCCGCTGCTGTCGGTGCACGTGTATCCCGACGACGACTACGAGCGGATCTTGGACGTGATCGACACCGGGTCGCGGTACGCGTTGACCGGCGCGGTCATCGCCGACGACCGCGACGCCGTGCTCACCGCCCAGGAGCGCCTGCGGTTCGCCGCGGGGAATTTCTACGTCAACGACAAGCCGACCGGCGCGGTCGTCGGACGTCAGCCGTTCGGGGGATCGCGCGGCTCGGGCACCAACGACAAGGCCGGGTCGGTGCTGAACTTGTTGCGCTGGACGTCGGCCCGCACCATCAAGGAGACGTTCGTCCCGGCGACCCACCACACCTACCCGCACATGGCGGCCGACTGATGGGCGGCGTGTTCGCCAGCACCATTCGGCCCGCGATCATGGCCGCGAGCCGGCGACCGGGGTTGCGCCGAGCCGCCGAAGGGATGCCGGTCACCCGTCGTGTGGTGCACCGCTTCGTGCCCGGCGAGACGATCGACAGCGCGCTGGACAGCGTTGCGGCCCTCCGCTCTTCGGGTCGCTATGTCAGCGTCGACTACCTGGGCGAAGACGTCACCGGCGCCGACGACGCCGGTGCGGCGGTGCGCGTTTACCTGGACCTGATCGAGCACCTGGCCCGCTTCGGCGACAACGCCGCGGTCCGCCCCCTCGAGGTGTCGCTGAAGTTGTCGGCCCTCGGGCAGTCGCTGGATCGCGACGGTGAGCAGATCGCCCGGAAAAACGCCTTCTTGATTTGCCAAGCGGCGCAGCGGGCGGGCGTGTGGGTAACGGTGGACGCCGAAGACCACACGACGACGGACTCGACGCTGGCGATCGTGCGCGACCTGCGGTGCGATTTCCCTTGGCTGGGCGTGGCTTTGCAGGCCTACCTGCGGCGCACGCTCGACGACTGCGAGGAACTCGCGGCGGCCGGGGCGCGGATCCGGCTGTGCAAGGGCGCCTACGACGAACCGGCCGCGGTGGCCTACCGCGACCCCGCCGGGGTGACCGATGCCTACCTGCGCTGCCTGCGGGTGTTGATGGCCGGCCCGGGCTACCCGATGGTGGCCTCACACGACCCGGCCATCATCGAGGCGGTGCCCGCGCTGGCCCGCGACGTGGGCCGGGGTGCAACCGATTTCGAGTATCAGATGCTGTACGGCATCCGCGAGGTCGAACAGCGGCGGCTGGCCGCGTCCGGCAATCAGGTGCGTGTCTACGTGCCGTTCGGCACCCAGTGGTACGGGTACTTCATGCGTCGGTTGGCCGAGCGGCCCGCCAACCTGACGTTCTTCCTGCGGGCGCTGGCGCAGCGCGGTCACTGAGTGTGCGCCCAGGGTGACGACACGCCGGCGATCACTGCCGTAGCCGCACAGTCAAAGCCCGCAGTGCACACGCGATGCGCCGGTCAATCACCGCGCGCAGGCGTAGCCTTTCGGCCATGAGCCTGGTCATCGAGGAGATGCCCGATCTCGGTATCACCCGGGTCTCGCGCTGGGTCTTCAACTGTTACGTCCTGCACGGCGGCGACGGCGCGGTGGTCGTCGATGCCGGACTGCCGCGGGTCGCCAGCGATCTGGCGGCCGTTCTGGGTCGTACCGGCGGCACCGTGCATGCCGTGGTGGCGACTCACGGACACAGCGACCATGTCGCCGGCGCGGCGGAACTGACGTCCCGCTATCCCGCACCAATCTGGTTGCCCGCCCGCACACTTACCTATCTGGGCGGAGCGAAACCGCGCACGCCGACCCCGGCCCGCGCCGCGCGTATCTGGCCCACCCTGATCGACCAGCCGCTCGATCGCATCGGTGTGGCGGGGCTACTCGGCGGCGCCCGGGTGGCCGGATACGGCACGCCGGCCGGTATGCGCTGGACGGGGCCATCCCCTAGCGGCGGTCTTGCCGACGGCCAGCCGCTGCCCGGTGCGCCGGATTGGACCGTGATCAACGCGGGCGGACACACCGACGACAGCATCGCGCTGTGGAATTCGACGACCCGAACGCTGCTGTCCGGCGACGCCGTGCTGACCGTTCGCGGCAAGGTTTGGCACACACCGGAGATCGTCGACCCGGCGAGCGCCGCCGCCACCCGCAGGCGTCTCGAAGAACTACCGGTCGCACACCTGCTGCCCGGCCATGGCCGACCGGTTCACGTCGCCGAAACCGTGTGGCCCGAACAGCGCCGTTGATGTTTCAAGAGCGATCGACTGTGCGCTCACGGCTTCGAGTGTGAACGCCGGGCGGCGACACGCCGGCAACCCCCACCCTGGACGCACACTCAGTGACC
>NZ_LZIE01000043.1:0-5845 GCF_001667155.1 Mycobacterium sp. 852002-53434_SCH5985345 | reverse complement strand
CCGGGATGGTGGCGCCTTCGTACTCGACCGTGCCGTACGGCGTCCCGAAGGAGATCGTGGAGATCTGCACACCCTCGGCCTTGGCGGCCCGGGCGGCGGTGAAAGCCCCCTGCGGGGCGTTGGGGTCCAGCGGCACGTTCTCGGCGCCGTCGGACTCCAGCACGATGCGGGCCGGCGGCGGGGTGTCACCCCCGGTGATCGCGGTGGCGCTCACCGCGTGCAGGGCGGTGAAGATGGCCTCGCCGGTGGCCGTGCTGTCGGCGAAGTCGAGCTTCTTCAGGGCGTCGATGGTCGCCTGGTGCTGCGGGGTCGGCGGCACGAGCAGGTACGGCGTGCCCGCGAAGCCGACCAGCCCGAGGTTGATGCCGGGCGTCAGCTGGCTGGCGAACTGGCTGGCCGCCTCCTCGGCGGCCTTGAGCCGGTTCGGTGGGACGTCGGTTGCCCGCATGGACTGGGACATGTCGATGACCAGCACGATGACGGCCCGGTTGCGCGGGATGCGCATGTCATGGGTCGGCGTGGCCAGCGCGATGGTCAGCAGGACCAGGCTGAGCAGTGATACGGCGATCGGAATGTGCCGCGTCGGCGACTGTGGCACGTTCGCCTCGGTGAACCGACGCAGCCGGCGCCGGCGGCGGGCCTGGACCAGGACGTAGACCGCGAGCAGGGCCAGCGGGAGCAAACCGAACAACAGCATGCCCGGCCGTTGAAAGCCGTACAGCGGTAATGGGCCGATCCCTGGAAGCGACACCCGCCAGTAAAGAGGAGACTCGTAGGCCCGTCAAACGGGGGCTATTCGCGCCTGAGCCGCCCGTCGACGAATTGCTCCAAGTTCTCCCATTCCCGCACCGCCGCGGCGTACGGCGCCGAGGGCTTGCCGACCGAGCCGGGCTCGAGAACGTAGGCCACCAGCTTGCCCAGTGGGCGGCCCGTCTCCAGCGCCTTGTCGACCGTGCCCTCCTCCGAGTAGTCGCCGATGTCGCGCAGCAGTTCTACGGCAAGGTCCAGCTGGTCGCGGTCCACGGCGTCCGGCCCGTCGGCGATGTCGTCGGCCAGCCCGCTGAGCACGTAGATGTTGTCCTCGGTGACCTTGACTTCCAGCGAACCGTCGGTGGCGGCGGTGCGGATGTCGTCGTAGGTGCTCAGGTCGGCCAGGTCGTGGTCGTGCTCGTCGGCGAGGTAACGGGCCAGCGCCCGTTCGGAGGTGAACACGCTGATGCGCCCGTTGCGGCCCAGGAAGATCGGGCGGTCGTCGAGGTAGCAACGCAGGGTGTAGAAGGTGCCCGAACTCGTCATGATCCGAATCGGGTCGATGCCCACCTGCTGCCAGAAATCCTCGTCGCTACCCAGGATCACGGTGTCAGCGGCCGCGCGGGGTTCCTCGGCGTCGGCCTCCACCGGCTCGTCGGCCTCGTCGTCGGCCTCGTCTTCGGCCTCCTCGGGCACGGCTTCGGTGTCTTCTGCCTCTTCTTCCTCGGGCTCTTCGGCCAGCTCGTCGGCGGCCTTGGTCGACAGCTTGGTGTCTACCTCGGGGGTGGTGACGATGTCTTCGATCGCGCCGAGCACGTCGTCCCAGCTGCGCCCGATGATCTCGCCGAGCGCGTTCCAGCGTTTGAGGCCGGCCTTGCCGCTGAAGTGGTCGATCCCGCCCGACACGGTGCCCAACGTGGGATTGCCGTTGAAGAACTTCGACACCGCCGCGAGCTCGCACACCGACCCGATGGACGAGACGAGCGCCAGCGTGCGGGCCAGCCCGCTCACCGACTCCTCCGTCGGCTTCTCCGACACCAGCTCCTCGACCGCGACCAGATCGAATTGCTGGTCGGCGGCCGGTGAGAACTTGTGCGCGTGCGCCGCGGTCAGGTCCTTCCACGCCGGGTGGTCAACCAGGTCGTTGTCGGTGTCGGAGCGCACGAACGCGACCAGGTCGGCGACGGAAGAGAAGACGTACAGGTCCTCGTCCTTGCCCAGGAACGCCTCCCACTCGTCGCCGGCGTCCCGCCAGCGGGGCGCCCAGACGGTGTAGCGGTCACCATCGGAGAGGCTCAGGCGGATGGGCACGAGGTCAGCAGCCATGCGGCACACAATAGCGACGGCGGGGGAAGGTGCTTGTCATCGGACCTAGCCCGGTGACGGCGAGCGCCGGGACGGGGCGAGTAAGGAATCGGGCGATCGGACCTAGCCCGGTGACGGCGAGCGCCGGGACGGGGCGAGTAAGGAATCGGGCGATCGGACCTAGCCCGGTGACGGCGAGCGCCGGGACGGGGCGAGTAAGGAACCGGGCGATTGGACCTAGCCCCAGATATCGGTGACCGGTGGCGCGCTGGCCGCGTATCCGGTTTTGGGCAGGCCGTACATCTGCTCGATCGTGGACAGCACGTTGTAGTGGTTGATCTGTTCGCTGTAATTGCCGGGACGGACGTGGGCGCCGTAAAAGATCGTGGGGATCTGGTTTCGGTTCCCGCCGTCGTCCTCGTCGAACGTCACGATCAGCAGGCTGTTGTTGGCCGCCGCCCAATTGGCGTAACCCGACAGCTCGCGGTTCAGCCAGGCGTCGGCCTGCGCAATGGAGCCGTCGTGCATGTTGTCGTCGTTGTTGGGGATGACGAACGACACGGTGGGCAGGCTGGCGTAGTTGCCCATCGGGAACGCCGAGAACGGCAGCGAGTTCGCCGGCGGCACATTGGTGAAGTTGGCCCAGGGCACGTGTTTGCGCGCGTACTTGCCGGCGCTGCACGCCGGCGAGCCGACCGCGGGCAGGCCTTCGGCGAAGCCGACGAATGTGTAGCCCGCGGCCAGCAGTTCGGAACCCAGGTTGGGGGCGGCGCCGCCGTTGACCGGGCATTGGTCCGTGGTCACCCCGAAGGTGTTGCCGGCGAACAGCGCCAGGTAGTTCGGCTCGCTGGGGTGTGTTTCGGCGAACGACTGGGTCATGTTGGCCCCACCCGCGGCCAGCGCGGTGATGAAGGGCGCCGACTTGTTGCCGATGATGTGCGACTCGGAACGGTTCTCCTCCACCACGATCACGATGTGGTCGGGCTTCGGAATGGCCGCTGCCACAAGGCCGATCCGCGGAGTCAACGGGCTGGCCGCCAACGCGATCAAGGCCATCGCGCCGAGCAGTTCAAGGACTCGAAATGCCCTGCCCGTCAACCCTGTTGAACCCGCGATTCCGCTCAGCACTACGGGAGCATATGGGTGGACCCGGCACACCGTCCGCGGCGACGCGGGCGGCTTCAGCGGGGCGTTAGCGAACTGCGGCCGGATCGTTATATAAGGTCAAGCACCGTGGAGGTGCGCGTTGTCGATCACCCGCTGGCGGTCGCCCGGCTGACGACGATGCGCGACGAGCGCACCGACAACGAGGGTTTCCGGGCGGCGTTGCGGGATGTGACCGCGATGCTGGTCTACGAAGCCACCCGGGACGCGCCCCGAGAGACCTTTCCCGTCCGCACGCCACTGGCGGAGACGCAGGGAGTGCGGCTGGCCAAACCGCCACTGCTGGTGCCGGTGCTGCGGGCCGGGCTGGGCATGGTGGATCAGGCGCTCGCGCTTCTGCCGCAAGCCCGGGTCGGATTCGTCGGCGTGGCCCGCGACGAGGAAACCCATCGCGCGACTGGGTATTTCGAGTCGCTGCCCGACGAGCTGGCCGGCCTGCCGGTGTTCGTCATGGATCCGATGCTGGCCACCGGCGGGTCGTTGCAGTACACGGTCGGCCTGCTGCTGGAGCGCGGTGCGACCGACATCACGGTGTTGTGCGCGGTGGCCGCGCCCGAAGGCGTTGCCGCGCTTGAGGAGAAGGCTCCCGAAGCGCGCCTGTTCACCGTGGCGGTCGACGACGGGCTCAACGAGAACGCTTACATCGTGCCGGGTCTCGGCGACGCGGGCGACCGTCAATACGGGCCGCGCTAGCCCGGTCACCAGCTCTGCGCCGCGGACACCAGCTCGTCGCGCACCGCCCTGGCCCGCTGGCGGGCGTCGTCCAGTTCGCCGGTCGCCGCGCAGCGAACCTCGATGTAGCACTTCAGCTTCGGCTCGGTCCCGGACGGCCGCACCACCAGCCTGACCGACGCGTCGTCGTCGCCGCCGGTGAAGATCAGCGCGTCGGCGATGGCGGTGACGGTCGCGGTGAACCCGGCCGGCGTTTCCGGTGGCGTCTCGCGCAGCCGCCGCATCAGCTCGGCGGCCTCGGCGGCGTCGGCGACGCGGCGCGACACCGCGGCGACGTCGTGCACGCCGTATCGCCGGGCGAGGTCGTCGAGCGCGTCGGAAACCGAACGGCCCCGGTCTTTGAGCGCGGCCACCAGATCGCACACCAGCACCGCGGCGCTGATGCCGTCCTTGTCGCGCACGGCGTCCGGGTCGACGCAGTGCCCGATCGCCTCCTCGTAGGCGTACATCAGCGTGCCGTCCGGCACGCCGGCGTCGGCGCGCGCCAGCCACTTGAAGCCGGTGAGGGTTTCGACGTGGGTGGCCCCGTACCGGCGCGCGATGGCCGCCAGCATCCGTGACGACACCACGGTGCTGGCCACCACCGCCGTTCGGGGATCGGCGGCCCGCGACAAGATGTAATCGCCAAGCAGCCAACCGGTTTCGTCCCCGGACAGCATTCGCCAGCCCGAGCCGGCCGGGACGCCGACCGCGCATCGGTCGGCGTCGGGGTCCAGCGCGATCGCGACGTCGGCCGTGACCTCCGCGGCCAACGCGAGCAGCGCGTCGGTGGCGCCGGGTTCCTCGGGATTGGGGAAGGCGACGGTGGGAAAGCCGGGGTCCGGTGCGAACTGCGCTCCCACGGTGTGCACCTGCCCGAAACCGGCGCGCTGCAACGCTTCCACGGCCACGCCGCCGCCCACCCCGTGCAGCGGGGTCAAAGCCACCCGCACCGAACCGGTGCCGCGCCGCACCGCGGCGGCGCGCGCGATGTAGCGCTCGACCAGATCGCTGACGGCGGGCTGCACCGGAGCCCGGTGGATTTCGTCGGCCGGGGGAGCGGCGGAGATCGCGGCCTCGATCTCGCGATCGGTCGGGGAGACGATCTGGATGCCACCGTCGGTGTAGACCTTGAAGCCGTTGTCGGTCGGCGGGTTGTGCGAGGCGGTGATCTGTATGCCCGCGGCGGCGCCGGTGTGGCGCACGGCGAACGCGACCACCGGCGTCGGCACCGGCCCAGGCAGCAGCAGCACCGAGAAGCCCTGGGCGGCAAGCACTTCGGCAGTAACCGTGGCGAAAACGGCGGAGCCGTGCCGGGAGTCGCGCCCGACGATGACCGGCGAGCCGGCCAGGCCGCGTCCGTCGAGTATCCGCGCCACCGCCCAGGTGGCGCGCGACACCACCGCCACGTTCATGGCGTCGGGACCGCCGCGCACCGGACCGCGCAGGCCGGCGGTGCCGAACGTGAGCGGGTGGGCGAACCGCGCGGCGAGTTCCTCGGGACCGCACGCCGCGAGCTCGGCGGCCGTCGCCGGGTCGGGATCGTGTGCGATCCACTCCGCCGCGGCGATCCGCTCCTCGGGCGTCATCTCACAACCGGGCTACGACGTCGGCCAGCAGCGCGCCCATGCGGCTGGCGGACGCGGCGCCGGCGGCGAGCACCTCCGCGTGGCTCAGCGGCTCGCCGCCGATCCCGGCGGCCGGGTTGGTGACCAACGACACCCCCAGCACCTCGGCGCCGGCCGCCCGGGCCGCGATGGTCTCGTGCACGGTCGACATGCCGACCAGGTCGGCGCCCAGCATCCGCAGCATGCGCACCTCGGCGGGCGTCTCGTAGTGCGGCCCGGGCAGGCCGGCGTAGACGCCCTCGGCCAGTCCCGGGTCGCCCTGGCGGGCGAGGTCCCGCAGCCGCGGC
>NZ_LZIE01000042.1:0-176374 GCF_001667155.1 Mycobacterium sp. 852002-53434_SCH5985345 | reverse complement strand
CCTCGGCTGCGGGCGGCCGCCGCGGGTGCCGGGACCGCCATCGATCGCATCGAGGCGGTGCTCGACGAATCGGGCCGACGGCGCGGTCGATCGCCTGGCAGCGGTGTTGGACGAGTCGAGCAGGTTGATGCGCGAGTACCCCCATCTGGCCGCCTTCGATCGGGCCATTCGCAGTGAAAGCAGCGAGCATCCGGCCAGCGGCCGGCCACGGTACGCCGGGCTGAAAGCGTTGCGCGACACGATAACTGAGATCATCAGCGACGCCCGGGCACAGGGCGCGCTGCCTCCCGACACCCGCCCGGACGCGGCTGCCGATGCGATTCACGCACTGGCGCGGGGTCTCATGGAGCGGGCCGCCACTCTGGCTCCGGACGCGTACGCGGCTGCACTGGAATCGGCCAAGGACTTGATCGGCGGAACGCTCTTCGCGCGCCCGGACGACGCACGACGATGAAGTTACTCACCGCGCTGCGGCTCAACATGACCAATGTCGCCGATCCCACAGCGCGCCAGGCGGATCGCTACCGGACTGCGCTGGACATGGCGGAGTTCGCCGATCGCCGCGGCTTCACGGCCGTGAGCGCAGAAGAACATCACCTGGCGGCCACGAGTTGGCTTCCGTCGCCGTTGATTTTGGCCGCCGCGGTAGCGGGTCGCACACGCAGCGTACGCATCAGCGTCAACGCGTTGATCGTCCCGCTCTACGATCCGATTCGGCTGGCCGAGGACATCGCCGTGCTGGACAACCTCACCCAGGGCCGCTTCAGTTTCGTGGCCGGCATGGGTTACCGGCCCGAGGAGTATCGCGCCGTCGGCAAGGACTGGCCCAAGCGGGCGACCCTGATGGACCACTGCCTGACGGTGCTGCTCAGGGCGTGGAGCGATCAACCCTTCGAACACGAAGGCGCGCTCATCAACGTCACGCCGAAGCCGTTTACCCGCCCGCATCCGATCCTTTTCGTTGGTGGTATGACGGCCGCGGCGGCCCGGCGCGCGGCCCGCTTCGGGCTTCCGTTTTCACCGCCGATGGCCATGCCCGAGGTCGAGGCGGTGTATCTGCAGGAGTTGCGCAACCGCGGAAACGAGGGTTTCGTCTACCGCCCCGAGAACGGCAGCACCGTCACCCTGCTGCACGCCGATCCCGACGAAGCGTGGTCGCGTTACGGCGACTTCATCCTGTCGGAAGCGGTCGAATACAGCGCTTGGAAGCGGGCCGGCGTCCCGCGGCCCAACGAAACCGAGCCGGCCTCGATCCGGGACCTGCGCCGCCTCAACCATGTCGAGATCCTGACCCCGACACAGTTGATCGATCAGATCCACGGTGGCCGAAGAGAAGTCGTGATTAACCCGCTCATCGGCGGCCTTCCTATCGACGCGGGCTGGTCCAGCCTGCACCTAATGGCCGACGAGGTTCTGCCCCATGTGTGACCTGCCCCGCGACAGCGCGTCACCCAGGCTCCACACCGCGACGCCGATCAGCACCAGATCCTTCAGCAGGAACTGGCCCGGCAGCGCAGACAGCACGGGAAGACCACCGGCATGCGTCGAAACCACGCCCGGCGTGGTGAAGAGGAAGCTCAGCGTTCCCATGAACAGCACCACCGCCAGCGCGCTGCCGACCGCCGATACCCGCGGCCACACCGGCCGAAGCGCGATGAGAAGGGCGGCAACGATTTCCATCGTTCCCAGCCCGCGCGCGACGGTGGCAACACTGAAAACCTCGTAGATCCAGCTCATCAGCGGGCTGTGCTCGATGAGCACGCGGGATTCCATCTTCACGTACTTCCCGAACCCGATCCAGGCCAGCACGATGACCAGTCCGTATCGGCTGATGAGCTGTCCCGACCGGGTAAGCGTTTGCGCCAACGGGTTTGAGCCGGAGCGGATTACGACGCGGCTTTCGTCCACCAAATGAGCACGAATTCGCGACGCCCTGGGTTCACTTGAGGCCGCTCAGGGCAGCGACGATGTCGGCGACCTCGGTGCGGGTGGTGTAGTCGGGGTGGACGTCGATCCAGCGAATGGTCCCGGCGTGGTCGACGATGGCCACGGTCGGCATTGGCAGTCCGATCGTTCCATCGGCGTTGACTTCGGCCAGCTCGAGACCGAGGTTGCGTTGCGCCGCCCTGGTGCCCTCGCTGGGAGCGGTGAGTACACCCAACCCGGCCGCGACCTGATTGCCGGGATCGGACAACACGGTGAAACTCAACTCGTTGATCTCCTGCGTCGACAGTGAACCGTCAGGCTTTTGCGGGCTGATCGCCACCAGCGCGACGTTACGGCGCGCCAGCTGCGGGACCAGTTGCTCCTGATACGCACGCAGCGTCAGGTTGCAGTACGGGCACCACGCACCGCGGTATAGCACGACCACTGCACTGCGTCCCCCGACACTCTGGGCAAGGGTGGTGGGCACGCCGCGCACATCCAATAGCTGCCCATCCGGCATCGGGTCGCCAGGAGCGGCGACGCCGACCGGTGTACCGCCGGCCCGTAGCTGCGCCTGCTCGGCGCTGAAGGTGCTGAGAACGTCCTCAGGCAACTGGCTTGCCATTCCCTGCTGAAATTGCGCGACCCGGTTGGCAATCGTGGTCTCGTTGGTGTCGGCGGTGCTGGTCATGAGTTCATTGCCCTTCACATGCGTGCCGGCTTGGCGCACAACGGCTTCCGGCATCGATTAGTAGACGATGGCGTTCAGCCTGCTCGACCGAAAATGGAGTGTCAACTCCAAAAAGAGTAGTTTGTGGGGGTTACTCCACGGAAGGAGGCTTATGGCTCCGGTCCCCTACGAGAAGCTGACCGCGAAGGGCCGCGCAACCCGCGAGCGCATCGTGGCCGCCGCTTCCGAATTGATGCTGCAGCGCGGCGTCGCGCGGACAACCATCGAGGACATTCAGGAGGCCGCGGTCGTCAGCACCTCGCAGATGTATCACTACTTCGCCGACAAGAGCGATCTCGTGGCCGCCGTCATCGACTTTCAGACCGATCATGTGCTCGGCGTGCAGCACCTGGGTCTCGACCGCATCGACAGCGTCGAGGACTTGCACCGCTGGCGCGGCATCATGGTGGACCTGATGCGCAGCATGGGCTGTGCGGGCGGCTGCCCGATCGGCTCAATGGCCAACGAGCTGTCCGAGTCGGATCCCGTCGCGCGAGCCCAGCTTGCCCGGGCATTTGCCCAATGGGAGAACATGATCCACGACGGCCTGGTAGCGATTGCGGCGCGCGGCGAGTTGGCCGACGGGACGGACATCGAGCGCGTCGCGCTGGCGATGCTCGCCGGCATCCAGGGCGGGTTACTGCTCAGCCAGGTCCGTCGCGACACCGCGCCTTTGGAGGCCGCGGTCGACACCATGATCGAACACCTGCGACGCCTCGGCATGGGGTGACGCGCCGGAGACCCGGTTAGCGCGTGGCGTACCGATCGCGCAACTGGGCCAGCGTCGCTTCGATTCCGGCGGCGTTGCCTTTGCACGCCCCGATCCGCTCGTAGTACTTCAACGCGTTCTTGACCGCACCGGCGTCGCGATAATCGAACGTCTCCGTGACCCGGGTTCGGGTCGGCGAGAGCGTCTCGAATTGCCACCGCCAGCGGTGCCCCACCGGGTGACGCCATTCGACCAGTTCGTTCGGTTTCAGCGCTGTCACCGTGCTGGTGATGCGGTACGGCAGGCCATACATCTTCATCTTGGTCGAAAACTTCGACCCCACAGTCAGTTCCGCGGGCACGCTGATGTTGTCACGCACGGTGCCCGACCCATCCAGTTCGCTGTGTCGTCGGGGATCGGCGGCCATCGCGTAAAGTTCGGCGGCCGGCGCGGCCACTTCGACCGACCGGCTTACCTGCCGCGGGCCCGCGTCTACAACGGTGACGGTCATGATCTTTCCTTTCGGCTGTCCGGCAGCGTCAGGTCGACGCTACGCTCGCCGAGTCGAACTCAGAACAGCAGACATCCCGCCGCGGGTGGCCGCGACAGGAAGCCAGCGTCGGGAGGAGCCGAAAGTAGCAATGAGTCAATCCACTTCGGGAAAGGTAGCCCTGATCACCGGCGCCGCGCGGGGGCAGGGCCGGGCGCACGCCGTGCGCCTGGCCGCCGAGGGTGCCGACATCATCGCGGTTGACATCGCCGGGCCGCTGCCGCCAAGCGTTCCGTATGACTCGCCGACACCCGTGGATCTGGCCGAGACGGCACGACTGGTGAGCGCCAACGACAAACGGGTCGTCACCGCGGCCGTCGACATCCGGGACCTCGAGGCGCTCAAGGGTGCAGTCGACGCGGCGGTGGCCGAACTCGGCCGCCTCGACATCATCGTCGCCAACGCCGGGATCTGCAGTCCCGCTCCGTGGGATCAGATCACCGCGGAAGCGTTCCGCGACACCATCGACACGAACGTGACCGGCACCTGGAACACGGTGATGGCCGGCGCTCAGCACATCATCGACGGCGAGCGCGGTGGGTCGATCATCCTCATCGGGTCGGCCGCCGGCATCAACATGCAGTCGTTCATGATCCACTACACGGCGAGCAAGCACGCGGTCGTCGGGATGGCTCGCGCGTTCGCCGCCGAGCTCGGCCGGCACAACATCCGCGTCAACAGCCTCAACCCCGGAGCGGTCTCGACACCGATGGGTACCGGCCGCATGCGTGAAGCGCTGCAGGCCGCCGCCGACACCTACCCGCACTTGCGGGGCCTGCACAAGCCGCTGCTGGCCGAGGGGATCGCCCAGCCGGAGGACATCGCCGACGCCGTCGCCTGGCTTGTTTCCGACCAGTCCCGGTTGGTCACGGCGACCCAGCTTTCGGTCGATATCGGCGTCGGCTACGTCTGATGCCCGGCGTGGGCCGATCCCGAACGCTGGCTTGGGGCTTCCACTAGGCAGAATGGAAGAGTCCTCGTTGCCTCCCGGGTTGCTCCGCCGGCGCCCCCTTGCGCCAACGGCTCGGCGTGGGAATACCTCGGCGGCACGCGGACGTTGCGCGTGGAGATACCCCGGCGGGGTATCAGGAAAGGAATGTCATGACCACGAGCGAATACCGGGTCGACGGGATGAGCTGTGGCCACTGCGAGGCGGCCGTCAAGGATGAGGTCGGCCGCCTCCCGGGCGTGGAGCGCGTGGACGTCAGCGCCGACACGGGCAGGCTGGTGGTCACGAGTTCTGTTCCCATCGACGCGGCCGCGGTCCTCGGCGCGGTGGACGAGGCCGGCTACCGGGCCGTCCTGGTGGCATGAGCGCGGCGCCGATGAGCCAGATCGAGCTGAAGATCGCGGGGATGACGTGCGCGTCCTGCGCCGCCCGGATCGAGAAGAAGCTCAACCGGCTCGACGGCGTGGTAGCCACCGTCAACTACGCCACGGAAAAGGCCGCGCTCACGATCCCCTCGGGATACGACCCGCGATTGCTGATCGCGGCCGTCGAACAGGCCGGTTACACCGCCGCGCTGCCGCCCCGGCGGGAAACCTCCGTTACGGCCGACGACCCCGAGCTGAGCGCGCTGCGCACCCGGCTGATCACCGCGGCCGTGCTCGCCGGCCCGGTGATCGCCATGGCGATGGTTCCGGCCTTGCAGTTCCGCTATTGGCAGTGGGCATCGCTGGTCCTGGCCGCACCGGTCGTCGTATGGGGAGGCCGTCCCTTCCACACCGCCGCCTGGGCCAACCTCAAACGCGGCGCCGCCACCATGGACACGCTCGTCTCGATCGGCACGCTGGCGGCGTTCCTGTGGTCGTTGTATGCGCTGTTCTTCGGTACGGCCGGCGAACCGGGCATGCGCGACGCTTTCGAGCTGACCGTCCACCCCTCCGACGGCGCCGGCAACATCTACCTGGAAGTCGCCGCGGGTGTGACCCTGTTCGTGCTGGCCGGGCGGTACTTCGAGAAGCGTTCGAAGCGGACGGCGGGCGCCGCGCTGCGCGCCCTGCTGGAGCTCGGCGCCAAGGAGGTCGCGGTGCTGCGGGACACCGGCGAAACCCGCATCCCCGTGGACCGCCTCGCGGTCGGGGACGACTTCGTGGTCCGGCCCGGGGAGAAGGTCGCCACCGACGGCATCGTGGTCTCGGGTTCTTCGGCCGTGGACGCCTCGATGCTCACCGGCGAATCCGTCCCCGTCGAGGTCGGCGAGGGCGACACCGTCACCGGCGCCACCGTCAACGTCGGCGGGCGCCTCGTCGTGCGCGCCACCCGGGTCGGTGACGACACCCAGCTCGCGCACATGGCCAAGCTGGTCGAGGAGGCCCAATCGGGCAAGGCCGAGGTGCAGCGGCTCGCCGACCGCATCTCCGGCGTGTTCGTCCCCGTGGTGATCGGCATCGCCCTGGCGACGCTCGGCGCGTGGGTCGCGCTGGGCTTCCCGCTCACCGCGGCCCTGACCGCGGCCGTCGCGGTGCTGATCATCGCCTGCCCGTGCGCGCTGGGGCTGGCAACCCCGACCGCCCTCCTGGTCGGCACCGGCCGCGCGGCTCAGCTCGGCGTGCTGATCAAGGGGCCCGAAGTCCTGGAGTCGACGCGCAACGTGGACACGATCGTGCTCGACAAAACCGGCACCGTCACCACCGGAAAGATGACCCTCGTCGACGTGATCAGCGGGCCCGGGACCGACCGCCAAACGCTGCTGCGCTACGCCGGCGCGCTCGAGGATGCGTCCGAACATCCCATCGCGCGGGCCATCGCGCAGGCCGCGAAAGCCGAGCTCGGTGCACTGCTGCCCGCCGCCGAGCGCTTCGCCAGCCTCGAAGGGAACGGTGTGCGAGGAGACGTCGACGGCCGCACCGTCGTCATCGGGCGGGCGAACCTGCTGGCCGACAGCGGCCAGCCGCTGGACGCCGCGCTGTCGGCGGGCAAGGCCCGCGCCGAGGGCGAAGGCAAGACCGCGGTCGCCGTCGGCTGGGACGGCCGCGCCCGCGGGATCCTGGTGGTCGCCGACACCGTCAAACCGACCAGCGCCGAAGCGGTCCGGCAGTTCAAGCGGCTGGGCCTGACGCCGATCCTGCTGACCGGCGACAACGGGAGCGTCGCGGACCGGATCGCCGGCGAGGTCGGCATCACGCAGGTCATCTCCGAGACGATGCCGGCCGACAAGCTCGCCGCCATCCGGCGGCTGCAGTCCGAAGGGAAGGTCGTCGCGATGGTCGGTGACGGCGTCAACGACGCCGCCGCTCTGGCGACCGCCGATCTCGGGGTGGCGATGGGCACCGGCACCGACGTCGCGATCGAAGCCGCCGACCTCACCGTCACGCGCGGTGACCTACGCGCCGCGGTCGATGCGATTCGGCTGTCCCGGCGCACGCTGAGCACCATCAAAACCAACCTGTTCTGGGCGTTCGGCTACAACATCGCCGCAATACCGCTCGCCGCGCTCGGCATGCTCAACCCGATGCTGGCGGGCGCCGCGATGGCCTTTTCCAGCGTTTTCGTGGTCGCCAACAGCCTGCGGCTGCGCTCGTTCAGCAGCGTCGCGGCCACCTAGACCACCGCGCCCACACGCCACGCTGGCAGGCGGACGGGTGGGGCTGGTGTGGGATAGTTGTTCCCGACCCCCCGCGTTCGAAAAGACCACGGGTCCGCCCCGCGCAGCGATCGACCCAGCAAAGGCAACGACCGTTGGACCAATTCTTCGGACGACTGTCCCTGCTGCACGGCTGGTTTCCGCCGACCGTGCAGGCGTTGACGCTGCTGCTGTTGATCATCGCGATCCAGTGGCGTGCGCCGCGCTGGCTCAAGCGGGTGCTGCCCGCGGCCCTGGTCGCGGCCGCCGCGGTGACCGCGCTCGCGTACTGGTACATCACGTCGCTCGGCGTGGCCGGGGACCCGGCGCCGACGACGCTGTGGCTGTGGATCGCGATGAGCGGCCTGGCCGCCGCGGTCTTCCTGGTGGGCTGGCGGGGCGCCCGCTGGTGGCGTCGCGGGGTCGCCGTGCTGTCCATACCGCTGAGCGCCTTGTGCGCGGGACTGGCATTGAACGGCTGGGTGGGTTACTTCCCGACGGCGCTTGCCGCGTGGAACCAACTGACCTCGGTGCCGTTGCCCGACCAGATCGACCGGCTCCGGGTCACCGAGATGCAGGTCGCCGGGACCAGGCCGACCAAGGGCGTGGTGGTGCCGGTGGACATCGACGACAACGCCTCCCACTTCCGGCACCGCCGAGAACTGGTCTATCTGCCGCCCGCATGGTTCAACAGCAATCCGCCACCCCGACTGCCGGCGGTCATGATGATCAGCTCCGCGTTCAACACCCCGGCCGACTGGCTGGGCCCGGGCGGCGCCTTCACCGCCATCGACAACTTCGCTGCCGCGCATCACGGCTTCTCCCCGGTGCTGGTGTTCGTCGATCCCACCGGGTCGTTCGACAACGACACCGAGTGCGTCAACGGCAGCCGGGGCAACGCCGCCGATCACCTATCCAAGGACATCGTGCCGTTCATGGTGTCGAACTTCGGCGTCAGCGCCGACCGGGCGAACTGGGGCGTCGCGGGATGGTCGATGGGCGGCACCTGCGCGGTTGACCTGGCCGTCATGCATCCGGAACTGTTCAGCGCGTTCGTGGACATCGCCGGCGACCGCAGCCCGAACGTCGGCCCCAGGGATCAGACGATCGCCAAGCTGTTCGGCGGCGACCGCACCGCCTGGGCCGCGTTCGACCCCCTGACCGTGATCGCGCGGCATGGTCGCTACACCGGTTTGTCGGGCTGGTTCGACGTCCCGGGATCCTCGGAGCCGCGCGACGTGGCGGCAGAGGCCAACCCCACCGGGAGCGCGCCCAGCACGGACCCGGCGGCCAATCCGGAGGGCCAGGACGCCGCCGCCAACGCGTTGTGCGCGGCGGCCAGCGCCAACGGCATCACCTGCGCCGTGGTCAGCCAGCCGGGCAAGCATGACTGGCCGTTTGCCGCCGGGGCGTTTGAGGCGGCGCTGCCCTGGCTGGCCTCGACGCTGGGCACACCCGCCGCCGAGCCGGTGCAGCTGCCCCAGCGCGGCGGCACGGAATCACACTGATCGCGAAATTCACAGCTGACCCTCCCGTAACGCATCCGACATATTGTTCCTGGTAGTGGTACGGTTCGCTGCTGATGGCTGGCGATTTCGTGTACGGCGAGCGACCCCTCCGGGGGTCGGCTCGAAGCGCGCAGCGGCGCAGCCAACACCGGGCCCAGTCCGGATCACCCCGTCCGACATTTGCGCCCGGCCTTCGCCTGCCCGCGATGAATCGCCGTCAGTTCCTCGGTTCGCTCGCCGCCTCAGTCGTCGCCGGAGTGGGCGCGGCCCGGCTCGTCGTCGACCCGCAGCCGCGAACGTTCGCCCAGGCGCCGGCCGCTTCCGGCGCGGCGACCTCGGGTCCGACCGCCCCGTCGGCTCTGTTGCCGCCGCCACCGCTGAGCGCCCGCATCCCGCTGCCCGGTGGGGGCGCGCTGATGAAGATCCCCGGCGAGGGTGACCTGCTCGCGCTGACCGTCGACGACGGCGTCAACAGCGAGGTGGTGCGCGCGTACACCCAGTTCGCCAAAGACACCGGCGTGCGTCTGACCTACTTCGTGAACGGCACCTACGACTCCTGGACCGAGAACAAGGAGATGCTGCGGCCCCTGGTCGACAGCGGACAGATCCAACTCGGCAACCACACCTGGTCACACCCGGACCTCACGACGCTGCCCAAAGATCAAGTCGCGCAACAGCTCAGCCGCAACGACGAATTCCTGAAGAAGACGTACGGCATCGGTGCGAAGCCGTACTGGCGGCCGCCGTACGCGAAGCGCAACGCCGTGGTCGACGCCGTGGCCGCCGACCTGGGCTATACCGTGCCGACGTTGTGGTCGGGGTCGCTGTCGGATTCGACGTTGATCACCGAGGAGTACATCGTGCAGATGGCCGATCAGTACTTCACGCCGCAGGCCATCGTCATCGGGCACCTCAATCACCTGCCCGTGACGCACGTCTACCCGCAGCTCGTCGACACCATCCGCGAGCGCAACCTGCGCACCGTCACACTCAACGACGTGTTCCTCAAAACGCCTTAGCCCCTTCAGCCCGCGGGCCGGATGTTCTGGTTGATCCGGAACACGTTGCCGGGATCGAATTGAGCCTTGACCTCGGTGAGCCGCTGGTAGTTCGGGCCGTAGGTCGCCCGGACCCGCTCCTGCCCCTCGTCCATCATGAAGTTCACGTAGGCACCGCCGGCCGAGTACGGATGGGTGGCGTCCCAGTAGTCAATAGCCCAGCGTTTCAACAACTCCGCGTTCGCCGGGTCCGGGTCCACCCCCGCGATCACTTGGGAGAAGTTGACGTCCCGGTAAGCCCACGCCGTGTCGGATTGGCCGACCTGATGGACCGCACCGTCGATCGGGTACAGGTGCATCGTGGAATGCCTGGTCGGCAGCTCCTGGGCGAAGCGGGCGTGGGCCGCAACGGCGCCGTCGGGCACCGTGCGGAAGAAGTCTCCGCGCCAATACCATTGCAGCCCTTTGGGATACAGGCCGTCGAAGGTGGACTGCAGCGCTGGGAAGGGAGCGGCGCCCAGCCCGTCGAAGGCCGGTTCCATCTGCCGGACCGGCGCGAACGCTTCCTCGGCGCCGGCGGGGTCGCCCGTGTAGCACCAGACCACGGCGCACGCCTTCTGCAGGTGGAACGCCTCGGGGAACGGTGCCGCCGGCGGGACCGTCATGGCCGCGAAGAATCCGTAGAGATCCCCGTCCTGCGCAGGCATGAAGTCCCGGTACCACGAGAGGATGTCGGCGGTGGCCGACGCGGGCCATGCCGTGGGACCGCAGATCACGGTGTGCACGAGGTGCAGCCGGAACGTGAATGACGTGACCACGCCGAAGTTTCCGCCGCCGCCGCGCAGCGCCCAGAACAGGTCGGGATGCTCGGATTCGGACGCCCGCACCACGCGGCCGTCGGCCAGCACCAGCTCCGCCTCGACCAGGTTGTCGATGGTCAGGCCGTACTTGCGGGACAGGTAGCCGTGGCCGCCGCCCACGGTCAGGCCCCCGACCCCGGTGGAAGAGATGATGCCCGACGGCGCCGCCAACCCGTATGCGTGCGTCGCGCCGTCCACTTGCGCCCACGTCGCCCCGCCTTCGACCCGGGCGGTGCGGCTGTCGGCGTCCACGTCGATCCGGTTCATCGGCGACAGGTCGATGACCAGTCCGCCGTCCACGGTGCCGAAGCCGGGGCCGTTGTGACCGCCCCCGCGCACGGCGACAACGAGGTTGCGGTCGCGCGCGAATTCCAGCGCGGTCGCGATATCCGCGGGCGAGCCGCAGCGCGCGATCACCGCCGGCCGCTTGTCGATCATGCCGTTGTGGACCGCCCGCGCCTCCTCGTACCGCGGGTCGTCGGGCAGGATCACCTGCGAGCCGAGCCTGGCGCGTAATTCATCGGTTGCGGTTGTGAGGCTCATGGCCACACCTCCTTGTTTGCTCGCCGGTCTTGATGCGGCGACGTTACGAGGCCGGCGAACCGCGCGTCATGACCACAACCGAGCATTTCCGAGGCATTCCACGATAGTCACATCTGACTATCGACCGACCAATACCGACGCGGCTACCTTGTTTGCATGGCGCAGTGGGTGCCGCCCCCGCTCCCGGCCGAACTGATCGCTCGCCGCCGGGGCCCGCTCGTGGGTCGCGATGCGGAACTGGCGGTGTTCGAGCAGGCCTGGGGGCGGGTCGAGCGGGGCAATCGCCAGGCGGTTTTCATCGGCGGCGAGCCCGGGGCCGGCAAGACGCGGCTGGCCGCGGAGGTGGCCGGCAAGCTATTCGACCACGGCGTCGCGGTGCTGGTGGGAAGTTCGACCGCCGACGAAGACGTGCCCTACGCGCCGTTCGCCGAAGCGCTCGACCGGCTGCTGATCGCCGGTCCGCCGGGTTCGATGGCGGAACCGTTGAGCGACGCGGGGCCGCAGCTGCGACGGCTCTCGCCGGAAGTGATTCGGCATTTGCCCGACGACGGCCCGGCCCCGGACGTCGGGTCGGCGCGGCAGGCCCTCTTCGACGCGTTGACCGGCTTCCTGCGCCGTCTGGCCGTCGATCGCCCGATCGCCCTGATCCTCGACGACCTGCACTGGGCGCAGCTCCCCACCCTCGCGCTGCTCGAGCACGTGCTGATCGGCTGCGCCGATGTGCGCGTTCTGGTGGTGGTCACGTTCCGCACGACCGAGCCCGACCGGTCCGACGACCTGGCCACCCGGCTGGCCGAGCTGCACCGATTCGACGGGGTGCGGCGCCTGGACCTGGCGGGCCTGGACACCGAGGCGATCGCCGAGTTCGTCGCACGAACCCAGCAGCTGGCCCCGGCCTCGGTGCGCACGGCCGCCGCGCTGCTGCGCGAGCGGACCGGCGGCAACCCGTTCTTCCTGACCGAACTGGTCAACGACCTCGAAATCCGCGGCGGGCTGGCCACTTTGGGCACGCAGCACACGGTCCCCGGGTCCATCGGAGACGCGATCGCCCGCCGCCTCGCCGGGCTGGGGACCGGCGTGCGCGCGGTCATCGAGCAGGCGGCGGTGCTGGGCCAGACGTTCGACCTGCCGGCGCTCATCTCGACCTGCGAGACGGAGGTCGGCGCGACGCTGGCGGCGATCGATTCGGCCGAGGCGGTCGGGCTGGTCCGCGCGGTGCACGACTCCGACGGCGAATTCGCGTTCGTGCACGCGCTGACCCGGGAATCGGTGCTCGGCGGGATGGCGGCATCGCGGCTGCGGATCATGCACGCGCGCGCCGCCGAGGCGCTGGAGGGACGTGCCGACCCATCGCTCGTTCCGCGTTTGGCCAACCACTTCCTGATGGCGCACGTGCTCGGCTACCACGAGCAGGCGTTGCGGTATGCGCGCCGGGCGGCCCGGATGGCCGAGCACAGCCTGGCTTATGAGGATGCGGCCAAGTGGTTCGAACGGGCCGCCTCGCTTCCCGAGCTCAGCCTCGCGGAGCGGGCCAGGCTGCACCTCGACGCGGCGGCCAACCATGTGCGCGCCGGCTTCTTCGTGCGGGCGCGGGGCATCTACGAACGCATCGGCGCGATGGACGACCCGCTGATGCGGCTGGAGGCTGCCGTCGGCTACGAGGAGGCGAATTGGCGCCCCGGACAGTCGACTTCGAAGGCGGCCGACCTGCTGGCGTCGGCGCTGGAATCGTGCGGGCTGCAAGCCGATGACCCCCGCTACGTGCAGGCGCTCGGCAGCTTCGGGCGCGCGCTGGCCTTCGCCGGCGAGGCGGAGCGGGCCCGCGAGGTCGGCGCCGACGCGATCGAGCGCGCGCGGGCCGTCGGCGACGAGGGGGTGCTGCTGCACACGTTGAAGACGAGCCTGTGGCAAGGCCTCACCCCGGAGATGAGCGAAATCCAGGCGGAGCGTGCCGCCGAGGTATCGCACATGGCGCTAGCACGCCGCGACTACGAGTCGTTGGGTGCGGCGTCACACTTCCACGCCATGGTCAGCTACCTGGCCGGCCGGCCCGACGGCCTGGCCGTCGCGACCGCCGACATGCGGCGCGCGGCCCAAAGCTGCGGTCAAGCCGCCTTCGGCTTTGTCGGCGCGTGCATCGAACAAGCGTTGGCCTACCTGCGCGGTGACTTCGCCGGTGCCGAACGATGGGCCGACATCGCCTTGCGCACAGGCGATCTGTTCGGCGCCGACGACACCGAGGGCTCGAACGGGGTCCAAATGTTCATGATCCGCCGCGAAACCGGCGACCTGAAAAGATTCGGGGGCTTCATCGACGGCAGTGAGACGTTCACCGGCCGCTGGGTGCCCGGGCTGCTTGCCCTCTACACCGAATTGCGGTGCGAACGCGGCATGAACCGTGCGCTCAATCAGTTGCTCAACCGCAACCTCGGCGACCGCCTCGAGGATGCGCAGTGGCCGATGGAACTGGTGTTCATGGTCGAGGCGGCGTTAGGGCTTTCCCACCGCGAAGCGGTCCACGCGCTGCGCCCATTCGTCTCGCGTTATGCCGGAAAGAATTTGGTGGCCGGCCAGTTCGTCGCGCTGTTCGGCAGCGCCGACCGATATCTGGCCCGGATGGCGGCGCTCTGCGGAGACGGTGCCTCTGCCGAGCGGCACTTCGTCGCCGCGATCGAGATGGACCGCCGGATGGGCTCGGTGGTGCATGTCAGCGAGACACTGGCCCGGCACGCGTTGTTCGCCTCGTCATGTGGTCGCACCGAGGATGCCCGGCGTCTGGCCGACGAGGCGCGCGCCATCGCCGCTGCGATCGGGCAGACCCGCGTCGTCGACCTGGCGGATTCGGTGCTGGCCGCGGGTTCGGTGGGTCCCGACGGCCTGACCGAACGGGAGGTGGAGGTGCTGCGGCTGCTCGCCGAGGGGTTGAGCAATCGCGCGATCGGCGAGCGCCTCTTCATCAGCACCAACACCGCCGCGAACCACGTGCGCAACATCCTGATCAAAACCGGCGCCGCCAACCGCACGCAGGCGGCGATGTATGCGGCCGACCACGAGCTTCTCGGCTAGCGCCCTCAGATGTCGGACAGCGCCCCGTCCGGCATCATGCGCTCTTTCACTTCGACGACGGAGTCGGCGGGCAGGCCGGCGCGCGCCGCCGCGGACCTGATGGCCTCCGGCGACGGCGCCTCATACAGGCAGTAGGTCTTCCGCTTGTCCGCCGACAGGAACGAGTACATCCAGCGAACGCCCTCGAGGTCGTTGATCCGATTGATACCGTCGGCAACCTCGAGACCGGGCTCCAGTTCCTCGGCAAAGTTGCGCTCGACCATGAAGATGGGCACGGCGACTCCTGTTCACTGTCTTGGGTCGAGCCTAGGCCGTCGGCGACGATCAAGACATGGGAATTTCGGCGGCGGCTATTCTTCCGCCGATTCGGTCTGAGCCGCGAGCAACATCTGCAAGGACTCACGCAGCGTGGTCAATCGCTGATGCCCTAGGACCTGCTCCCACTGCCGCTCCAATTCGACTGCGCTAGAGCGCATTACCCGCAACGCTTGCCGGCCGCGTGGCGTCACCTCGATGATTCGGGCTCGCGCGTCCAGCGGGTTGGGGACTCGGGTGACGTAGCCGTGTCGCTCCAGTCCGGTGATCGCCTGGGCGACCGCCTGCCGGCTCACTTGGAGCCGATCGGCCAGATCCGACGCGTGCAGGCCACCGGCCGCCAACGGTACGAGCGCGACCGCCTGGGCCGGTCGGATCCCGTCGAGTCCCGCCGCGGCAAACGCCGCCCGCAACCGTGGCGCACCGGACGCCGCCACCAGGTTCACCAGCGCGGGAACGGTGGGCTGCCAGTCCGGATGCAGAGGGCGTCGCATGGGAAGAGTGTGCCACCCGCAGCACAATTGACAAGTGACTTGTCAAAATCCCCAGCGGCTGCCACGATGGCGTCATGCGATCGCGCCGCGCCGGGGCTCTCAGCGTTTGCCTCGTCGCCGTCCTGGCCGTCGTGCCCGGCGGCTGCCTGGGCGGCGGCCATGCGCTGGGAACGCCCGGCTCGCAATCGATCCCGGTCGGGCAATCCACCCAGAGCGTCGAGTCGGGCGGCGTGAGCCGCACCTATCACCTGTACCGGCCGCAGGGACTGACCGATGCGGCCCCTCTGGTGGTGATGCTGCACGGAGGCTTCGGCACGGGCCAGCAGGCCGAGCGCGCCTACCACTGGGACACCGAGGCCGACGCCGGGCATTTCCTGGTCGCCTACCCCGACGGCATCAACCGCGCCTGGAACGCCGGAACGTGCTGCGGCGAACCGCAGCGCGTCGGCGCGGACGACGTCGGCTTCATCACGACCATGGTTGGCGCCATCGAGCAAGGGATGCCCATCGACCGGGCGCGCGTGTATGTCACCGGCATGTCGAACGGAGCCATGATGGCGCTCCGGCTCGGCTGCCAGTCGGACGTGTTCGCCGCGATCGCCCCGGTGGCGGGCACGATGCTGACCGACTGCTCCCGGGCGCGGCGCGCGTCGGTGCTGCAAATCCACGGCACCGCCGACGACAGAGTGCCCTACGACGGCGGGCCTGGAAAGGCGTTCGCGCTCAACGGAACTGCTCGCGTCGACGGGCCGTCGGCGCAGTCCGTGAATGCCACCTGGCGCGCGATTGACGCCTGCGGAGCGCCGAACTCGAGCACCACTGGTGACGTGACGACGCAAATCGCCGCCTGCGCGGACGGACGCACCGTGGAGTTGATCTCGGTGGCCGGCGCAGGCCATCAATGGCCGGGCAGTGAACCCAGCCCCCTCGCCGCGAAGCTCGCGGGCATCCCGCCACCCTCGACGGCGCTGGACGCCACCGATACCATTTGGCAGTTCTTCGCCCAGAACCACCGCTAGGCGTCGCCGAATCTCTAAAAATTTAGAGATTTGCCTTCCCTGGCCGCCGCCCGGTTGTTACCGTTCCGTGATGCGCCGGGTTGGGGGAACTTTCGCCGTCCTGCTGATATTCGCCTCAGCGTTGGTCGGTCTCGGTCGTGCCGGCACCGCGCACGCCGACGGCGGGGACGAACCGCGGTACGCGGAGTTCTACACCCCACCCGACCCGTTACCGCCCGGCCGGCCGGGCGACCTGATACGCACCGAACCGTCGCGACTGGTCCTCGAGCCGTCCGGCCAGCTGGGCGCGATCATGGCCACCGGCACCCGAATCATGTACCGCAGCACCGATACTCGTGGCAACCCGATCGCGGTCACCGGAACATACTTCGAGCCTTACAACGCGTGGCCGGGCAGCGGACCACGGCCGTTGATCAGCTACGCACCCGGCACCCAGGGCCAAGGCAACCAGTGCGCGCCGTCGCGAATGTTCAACCAGGGCATCCATTATTCGGGCGGCTGGGACATCATGTTCAACTACGAGGAGCTGTTCGTCGCCACGATGGTGGCGCGCGGTTTCGCCATCGTGATGACCGACTATGAAGGCCTCGGCACCAACTCCATGCACACCTATGTGGGCCGCGTCGCCGAGGGGCAGGCGGTGCTCGACGCCGCCCGTGCGGCCATGAAGCTCCCCGACACTTCGCTGGATCCCCGTGGTCCCGTGGCCTTTTGGGGCTACTCGCAGGGCGGCGGTGCCACCGCGTCGGCGGCCGAGCTGGCGTCGAGCTATGCCCCCGAACTCCACATCGTCGGCACCTACGCCGGGGCCCCGCCGGCCAACCTGAAGGAGCTGTTGCCGTACGCGGATGGCAGCGCGCTGGTCGGTGTCGTCGGGTACGCGCTCAACAGCGTCATGGCCGCCTATCCCGAGTTCGCCGACGTCATCCGTTCCAAGATGACTCCCCGCGGACTCGCGATGCTCGAGTCGGTCTCGCGCCAGTGCGTCGGACAAACCCTGCTGGACTTCATGTTTCGCCATATCCAGCCCTATTTCACCGAAGACATCAAACAACTGGTCAACGAGGAGCCGTTCAACACCCTCTTCGAGGACCAGCGGATCGGGCGCTACAAGCCCAACGCGCCGGTGCTGATCGACAGCAACCGCTACGACCCGCTGGTGCCGTGGACCGCGGCCAACCAACTCGGTCGCGACTGGTGCGCCCAGGACGCCGACGTCGAGTTCCGGACCAACGAGGAGCCACCGTTCCTCGACAAGCTCGTCATCAACCACGCGTTGCCCATGCTCGTCGACGGCGAGCCGGCCATGCAGTGGATCGCCGCCCGATTCAACGGAGAACCGCCCGCGCCCAACTGCGGTCAGTTTTAGACTGGACGCATCGCTGCACGTCGAAAGCACAACGCGCCCGAACGGCGCCGCCAACTCGCCGACGCCGCGATCGAACTGCTGGGGACTAACGGCGTCCACGGGGTCAGCCATCCCAGGGTCGACGATCACGCCGGCGTACCCGCCGGCACCGCGTCGTTCTACTTCAGGACCCGCAAGGCGCTGCTGCACGCGATCGCGGCCCGGCTGGCCGAACTCGATGTGGCCGACTTCTCCCGAATGGCCGAACTCGCCGACGATCCGGCGGCGCAATTCACCGGCACCGCGGGGCTGGCCCGCATCGTCATGTACGTCAACAGCGAGCCCTGGCTGACCCGCGCCAAGGCCCGATACGAGCTCGCGTTGCTCGCCGGCCGGGACGGGGAACTGGCCACTGCCCTCGGCGAATCCGCGAAACTGCTCTACACCCTGGCCCGCGACGTCGTCACCCAATGGCATCCCGCGGAGAGCGCGCCCGCGCCCGCGTTGATCGAGGACCAGGCGATCGCCACGCTGGCTTTCATCAACGGGATCATGATGACGTTCGTCGCGGGGCAACCGGCCGTCGACAGCGCCGAGCATCTCGACCGGCTCATTCAGGGCGTCATCGCGGGTGTCGCCGCCGTTCGCGGTGCCTAAAGATCCTCCGCGGTGAGTCGGCGTTCGAGCGCGCCGGCGATATCCGTCGTTGTCACGACCAGCGCCGTCATGAACTCGATGAGCTGAGGTCGACTGACCTTGATTTCGCGCCGGTACCACTGGGTGATCAACTCGAGAAGGCCGCCGACCACCGTCAGCGCGGTCAGCATGACGTTGTCGTCGGTACCGGCGGCCGCACCGAGCAGTGCCCGTACCTGCCCGACCATCACTTGAGTGAGGACGTCGATCACCTCGTCCCGACGCCCGGCGAGCGCTTCGGCCGTTTGCAGCTCGATCAGCAGCCGCGGGCGCCGCGGATCTTCGTCGATGAAGCCGAACGCGAACTCGATGACGGCGCGGGCGCGGGCCTCGAGTTCGTGCGGTGACTCCGCGACCGTCGCCATGATCCCCGTCAACGCGCGGCTGAATTGGTCTTCGAAAGTCGCGATCAGCAATTCGTGGCAGTCGCGGAAGCTCTCGTAGAAGTAACGGTCGTTGAGCCCCGCGCTCGCGCTGACGGCCCGCACCCGGAGATTGTTCACCCCCTGCTCGGCAATCGTGTCGAAGGCAGCCTCGATGAGCTGCCCGCGGCGCTGTTCACGTCGCTGATCAGCGGTTAGGCCACGATGCACTGCCATTCGAGAACCGGCTCCTTTTTCGTTTGGCTCACGGACTTGCGCCCGCACCCCACTTTGGTGAAGGATCTCACCAACATGGTTTGGTGAACTGTTTCACCAACCAATCATAGGGGGAGCGGTGCAACGGGGGATCTTTTCGGGAACGGGTTTGGTTGGCGCGCCCCGCCGGGCCGAGCCCCAGCTTGAGCGAACCGGTGAATACAGTGCGCGTCTTGCCGCGTTGGGCGGACTTGCCGTCCGGCGCAAGGCATGGGTGATCGGCACATGGATCGGCGTGGCTGCGATCCTCGCGATCGCCTTCCCCCAGCTGGAGACGGTCGTGCGCCAGCAGTCGGTCCAGCTCTTGCCCGGTGACGTGCCGTCGTTTCAAGCGCTCGATCGTATGGCGGCGGCGTTCGACGAGCGGGGTGCGAAGACCTCGATCGTCATCGCGATGGAAGACCCCGCCGGGCTGACCCCACCCGCGCGGCAACGCTACGACGCCCTCGTGGTCGCGCTGCGCGCCGACAAAACTCACGTTCTGCTGGTGCAGGATCTACTTGCCGAGCCCACCACCAGAAGCCGCGCGGTGAGCAAAGACGGAAAGGCGTGGTTCCTGCCGATCGGGATCGCCGGCACACTGGGTGACCCAAAGGCAGCCGAGTCGGTCGACGCCGTGCGCGCGCACGTGTCCTCCGTCGTCACCGGGTCATCGACCACCGCCCGCGTCACCGGCCCGGCCGCGACGTTCCGTGATCAGATCGGCTCAGGCGAACACGAGCTGCTGCTCATCTCGATCGCGACCGCCGCCCTGATCGGACTCATCCTGCTGCTGGTATACCGATCGGTCGCCACCGCCCTGTTGCCGCTATTGGTGATCGGCGCGAGCGTGGCCGTCGGCCGAGGCGTTTTGTCGGCACTCGGTGAATTCGGCGTTCCGGTCTCGCAATTCACCATCGCGTTCATGACCGCGGTTCTGCTGGGCGCCGGCACCGACTACAGCGTGTTCCTGATCAGTCGCTATCACGAACAACGACGGCGTGGAAATGCCCCCGAACAGGCCATCATTCATGCCTGCGGCAGCATCGGGCGCGTCATCCTGGCTTCAGCGGCGACGGTCGCTTTGGCGCTGGCCTCCATGGTGTTCGCTCGCCTGAGCGTCTTCCAGGGTGTTGGCCCCGCATGTGCCATTGCCGTGCTGATCGGATTCCTGGCCACCGTTACGCTGCTCCCGCCGTTATTGGCGCTGGCGGCAAAACGCGGCATCGCCGAGCCGCGCGCCGACTTATCTCGCCAGTACTGGAACCGGATCGCCGTCGTGGTGGTACGACGACCAACGCCGGTGCTGGCCGCGAGCCTGGTGGTCTTGCTGGCCCTGGCCGGCGTCGTGGCCACCATGACGATCAGCTACGACGACCGCAAGGGACAACCCGCGAGCACCCCCAGCAATCAGGGCTATCAGCTGTTGGATCGGCATTTCCCCAAAGACACCGCCATCAACGAATTTCTGCTCGTGCAATCCCGCACCGACATGCGGACCGCCAAAGGCCTCGCCGACCTCGATGCGCTGGCCTCGCGGGTCGCCCAGCTACCCGGGGTCACTCGCGTCTCGGGTGTCACCCGCCCCACCGGGAACCGGCTCGATCAAGCGCAATTGTCATGGCAGAACGGGCAAATCGGCGAAAAGATGGCCGATACCGTCGCCGATGGCGAAGCCCACAAGGACGACCTTGCCAAGCTCACCAACGGTGCCGACCAACTCGCGGCCGGCTTGGGCCAACTCGACACCACGCTGCGGCGCGCGCTCACACCCCTGACCGATCTCTTGGACCAAGCCGGAAGCAGAGGTCAACAGCTGCAGGGCGCGCGGCCCCTGCTGCAACAACTCAAAGCAACCGCACCCGCCGTCGATCAAGCCGTGCACACCGGCGCGGGATTGCGGCCCCTGGCCCAACAAGCCGCCGCCGCCATTGCGGCGATCGAACCACTCGTCGAAGGCCTCAATGCCTCACCCTGGTGCGCCACCACGCCACAGTGCGCGCAACTGCGCGACGAAACCCGCGTACTCGTCACGCTGCGCAACGGTGGATTCTTCGACCAGGTGGCCGGACTCAGCGATCAGTTCAGCCAAACGGCCACCCTTGCCGGCACACTCACCGATATCCAAAACGCCGCCACCACCATGCAGCGGACGGTCGGCGCGACCGGCGACCCCGCGGACCTGATCGGCAACATCCACCGTCTGCAAGGCGGCGTCAGCCGACTCGCCGCGGGCGCGCAGGCGCTGGCCGACGGGGTACATACCCTCGCCGACAGCAACATTCGGCTACTCGGGGGCATGGGCCAGGTCGCCGCCCAGCTGCAGAACGCCGCTCGCGCCACCTCGGGATCGGACGCCGCCTCCGGGTTCTACCTACCTCCGTCGACATTTGAGAATCGGCAATTCAGCGACCTGGCAAGGCATTTCATTTCCTCCGACGGGCGCACCGCCCGATTCGCCGTCGCATCCTCGTACGACCCTTACTCCGCTGACGCGATGGCCCTGGACCGCAAGATCACCGAAGTGGCGAACGCCGCCCGGCCCAACACCTCGCTGGAAGGCACCTCCATCTCCATGGCCGGCTTCACCGCCGTCAATTCCGACCTCCAACACATGCTGTCCGCGGACTTCACCCGGCTGGCCACCGCCACCCTGCTGATCGTCGGCGTCGTCCTGATCCTGCTGCTGCGTTCCGTGGTCGCCCCGCTCTACCTGCTGGGCACCGTCGTGCTGAACTATTTCGCCGCTTTGGGCCTGGGAGTGCTGTTGTTCCAGTACGGTTTCGGCCACGCCATCGCCTGGCCGGTCCCGCTCCTGGCCTTCATCCTGTTGATCGCGGTCGGCGCCGACTACAACATGCTGGTGATCTCCCGCTTACGCGAGGAGTCCACCGGCAACTTGCGTGTCGGCGTGCTCCGCACCGTCACCAGTACCGGCTCCGTGATCACGTCGGCGGGCCTGATCTTCGCCGCCAGCATGTTTGGACTCATGATCGGATCGCTCGACATGATGGTCCAGGCCGGATTCGTGATCGGCTGCGGGCTGCTGCTGGACACGTTCGTCGTCCGCACACTCACCGTTCCCGCTCTCGCGACCCTCTTACGGGAGCGGAGCTGGTGGCCCCATCGGTTCAGTGCCTCATGACCCCGTAAGCATGCCGTCGATCAGTCGGTGCAGCACCTGCCGCGTCTCGCGGCGCGTGCGTTTCGGATCCTCGGCGGTCGCGATCAGCATGGCCGCCTCGTCGAGCGCACCGATCAGCACGTGCGCCAGCGGCCGCACCGGTTGCTTGGCCAACTGGCCGGCCCGGATCGCCTCGGTGATCAACTGTTCGGTCATGCCCAGGCTGTAACGCTGCGCGACGTCGCGAAAACCGGCCCACCCCAACACACTCGGGGCATCCAGCAACATCAGCTGACGCACCTCCGGATCCCCGGCAACCTCCAGCCACGCGTCGACCGCCGCACGGATCGCGTCCGCCGGTGTCGTCGCACCCGACTCGGCCACCAGGGTGCCCATCCGCGCCATCACGTCCTGCTCGACCGCCTCGACGACCTCGCGGAAAAGCGCTGCTTTGTCGGCGAATTGGTGGTACATCGCGCCGCGCGTAACCCCCGCGACGCCCGCGATCTCGGGCGTTCCGACCTCCGCGTAACCCCGTAGCCCCCACAACTTGCGGGCGGCGGCGATCAGCGCGTCGCGGGTCGCCGCGGAGCGCTCTTCCTGAGTCCGTCTCTTGCTTTCCATACAACCTGTTGGTAACTTACGAACAGACAGCCTGTTTGTAAATGTATCCCGAGGTAGGAGTTCTCTATGTCGACGATCGACATTAGTGCCGGAACCATCCATTACGAAGCAATCAGACCCGAAAGCGGCCGGCCGGTCGTTTTCGTGCACGGGTACATGATGGGCGGCCAGCTGTGGCGCCAGGTCAGCGAACGCCTGGCCGACCGCGGGCTGCGGTGCATCGCCCCGACGTGGCCGCTGGGCGCGCATCCCGAGCCGTTGCGCCGCGGCGCCGATCGGACCATCACCGGTGTCGCGGGGATGGTCGCCGAGGTGCTGACCGCGCTCGACCTCGAGGACGTGGTGTTGGTGGGCAACGACACGGGCGGGGTCGTCACGCAACTCGTGGCCGTGCACCACCCCGAGCGGCTCGGCGCCCTGGTGCTCACGAGTTGCGATGCGTTCGAACACTTTCCGCCACCCATCCTCAAGCCGGTGATCCTGGCGGCCAAGTCGAAGACGACGTTCCGGGCGGTTTCCCAGGCCATGCGAGTGCCGGTGGCGCGCAAGCGCGCGTTCGACGGATTGGCGCACCGCAACATCGACGACCTCACCGAGGCGTGGGTGCGACCGGGGCTGTCCGACCCCCGCATCGCCGAAGACTTGCGCCAGTTCACGCTGTCGATGCGCACGGAAGTGACGACGGCCGTGGCCGCCCGCCTGCCCGAGTTCGACAAGCCCACCCTCATCGCCTGGTCGGCCGACGACGTGTTCTTCGAGCAGGAGGACGGGGCCCGCCTGGCCGCCACCATCCCGAACGCCCGCCTCGAGGTCATCGGCGGCGCCAGAACCTTCTCGATGATCGACCAGCCGGACCGGCTCGCCGACCTCTTGTCGACGATCGCGGTGCGCGCGTAGCCGCCCGCCCCGCCGGCGGTAGCGTCTTGCGCATGTCAGACACGACGCCACCGCTGCGGGGCCGGCGGATCCTGGTCACCGGCGGAGCGACCGGCATCGGTGCGGCCGCCGTGGGGGCCCTCGGCGACGCCGGGGCCGAGGTCACTGCGACCTATCACCAGACGCCGCCGCCGGACGGCCTCGCTGCCAGCTGGCTGCAGTGCGACGTGCGCGACGCCGACGCCGTCTCGGCTATGGTGCGACAAGCCGCCGAGGGCATGGGCGGACTCGACGTTTTGGTGAACGCCGCGGGGCTGTGGCAGGCCGGGATTCCCGGTTACATCGGCGTCGACGAGATCGCGTTTCTGTTGGACACCAACGTCAAGGCGACCATCCTCACCAATCAGGCCGCCTACGCCGTCATGAAGGACCAGGACCCCAAGGGCGGCAGGATCATCAACTTCGGCTCGTCGGAAGCCGTGATGGGCAGCCCGATCTCGGCCGTCTACGCCGCCACCAAGGGTGCGGTCCAGGCATGGACGCGGTCGGCCGCCAAAGCGTGGGCGGTGGACAAGGTCACCGTCAACGCGCTGGCGCCGGCGGTGCAGACGGCCGGCGCCGACCGGTTACGCGAGTTCCTCGGCCCCGACGCGAGCGCGTTCATCGATCAGCAGATGCAGATGATGATTCCCCTGGGCGGGACGCTGGGGGACCCCGCGCGGGATCTCGGCCCGATGCTGGTCTTTCTGGCCGGGCCCGGTTCGGGATTCATCACCGGGCAGCTGCTGGCGGTCGACGGCGGCCTGATGATGGTGGGCGGATAACGAGCCGGCGCCCGGCCGTCGCTACCATAAGACGGACCGTCTCGTCTCGCAGAAGACCAGGCATAGTAGAGGTGATTCCGACCGATGACTGAGGACACGATTCAGGCGCTGCTGCAGAAGCGCTTGTCCGATCCGGGGGTCGCGGTCAAACACCGCGCCCTGCAGTGGAGTTGGAGTCAGTACCTGGCGGCATCGGCGTCGCGCGCAGCAGCCCTGATATCGGCCGCCGACCGAGACCGCCCGATGCACGTTGGCGCCCTGCTGGGAAACAACCCGGAGATGCTGAGCCAGATGGCGGCGGCCGGCCTCGGCGGCTACGTCCTCTGCGGGCTGAACACCACCCGGCGCGGCGAGGCGCTCGCGGCCGACGTGCGGCGCGCCCACTGCCAGTTCCTCATCACCGACGCCGAACACCGCCCGCTGCTCGACGGCCTGGACCTCGAGGGAACGCAGATCCTCGACACCTCGACGCCGCAGTGGACCGAATTCGTCAAGGACGCCGGCGAACTCGTGCCGCACCGACAGGTGACCGCGATGGACCCGTTCATGATGATCTTCACGTCGGGAACGAGCGGAAACCCCAAGGCGGTGCAGGTATCACACCTAATGGCGACGTTCGCCGGCGTCAACCTGGTCCAGCGCTTCGCACTCTCCGAGCAGGACACCTGCTACGTGTCGATGCCACTGTTCCACTCCAACGCCGTCGTCGCGGGGTGGGCACCCGCGGTGGTCTCCGGCGCCGCGATCGTGCCGGCGAAGTTCTCGGCGAGCAGCTTCCTCGACGACGTCCGCCACTACGGCGCGACGTATATGAACTACGTGGGCAAGCCGCTCGCCTACATCCTGGCCACGCCCGAGCGCGACGACGACGCCGACAATCCCCTGCGGGTCGCGTTCGGCAACGAGGCCAACGACAAGGACATCGAGGAGTTCGCGCGGCGCTTCGGCGTCCAAGTCGAGGATGGCTTCGGCTCCACCGAGAACGCGGTCATCGTGATCCGCGAACCCGGCACGCCGAAAGGCTCGATCGGCAAGGGGATCGACGGGGTGGCGATCTACAACAGCGACACCGTCACCGAGTGTGCGGTCGCCCGCTTCGACGCCGACGGCGCCCTGGCCAACGCCGACGACGCCGTGGGTGAGTTGGTCAACACGGCCGGCTCGGGTTTCTTCACCGGCTACTACAACGACCCGGACGCCAACGCCGAGCGCATGCGCCACGGCATGTACTGGTCCGGCGACCTCGCTTACCGCGACTCCGAGGGCTGGATATACCTGGCCGGCCGCACCGCCGACTGGATGCGGGTGGACGGGGAGAACCTCGCGGCCGCGCCGATCGAGCGGATCCTGTTGCGGCACAGTTCAATCAACCGCGTCGCGGTGTACGCCGTTCCCGACGAGCGCGTCGGCGACCAGGTGATGGCCGCGGTCGTACTCAACGAAGGGCACGCCCTCGACGCCGATTCCTTTGAAGCGTTCCTCGACGCGCAGCCGGACCTGTCCCCCAAGGCCCGCCCGCGCTATGTCCGCATCGCCGCCGACCTGCCCAGCACCGCCACCCACAAAGTGCTCAAGCGTCAACTGATCGCCGAAGGAACGGATATCGCCGCGGGGGAAGTGCTGTGGGAACGCCAACCACGCGGGACCGCCTATGCCGTCGCGACGCCTAGCTCTGACTCCCGGACACCCGCCGGCGAATCTGGCCCTTCGACCGTCGCACCCGCCTGACCGGATCCCGCGTTGTGCCGGCGGCGATCTCGTCACGCAACTGCGCGATGTTGGAGATCTCCGCATACAAGCCGCGGATCGCGTAGTCCAGCACCGCCAACGAGAAGCGCTGGTCCGGGTCGTCGCTGATGCCGAGTTCGCGCGACCGCTGCCGCGACCACAACGCCTCGTCCAGCCGCGCCCGGGTCGCCTCGAGGTGCCGGTCCAACGTGTCGACGATGTGTTCGGGGTCCTCGCCACGGGCGAGCCAGGTCCTGAGGATGACGGGGTGCTTGATGACGACCTGGTCCTCGCCCGGGAAGTGCTGCACCCACCGGCGCAGGGCGTCGAGCCCGGCATCGGTGGTCTCGTAGAGCGTGATCGCCCGCTTGCCGGATTGGGCGCCGATTTCGCTCACCATGCCGCGCGCCAACAAGCGGTTCAGCTCGCGCCGCACGTGACTGACCGACGGCGACCAGTAGAAGTGGCCCACCGACAACTCGGCGCGCATTTTGATCTCGCCGGCGGTGAGCTGCTCGTCGTTGGCGGCCAGCACACCCAGCACGAGGTAGGCGGTTACCGGGAGGCCGTTGCTGGTGCGCCGGGGGCTCACGATTGGTCTACTTCTGGCCGGTGAAGTACGGCAGCGTGACATCGGGGCCGACGGCGTGGAACTGCACCCGCACGCGCATGCCGATCCGCAACTCCTCCGGCGCCACGCCGACGACGTTGGTCAACATCTGGTACCCCTCGTCCAGCGTGACGATCGCGGGCGCGTAGGGCGGTTCGAATTCCGCGGTCACCGGACGGTGCACCACCGTCCAGCTGTAGATGTCGCCCAGTCCGGCGCTGCGCTCCCAAGGCACCCGCGCCGAAAGGCATTGGCGGCAATGCTCGGTCGGCGGGAAGTTCGCCAGGCCGCAGGCCTCGCAGCGCTGGTACCGCAATTCGCCGGACCGGCAGCCCTCCCAGAACGGAACGCTGAGGTGGCTACTCGCGTGGGGCACGGGGCCGGCTTGCGGGCGCAGGGCATCGGAAGTCACAGCGGTTCGTCTCCCAGAATCAGCAGTGTGGTGAACAAGGCCCCCGCTCCCCCGTTGCTGCACAACGCGATGTGCGCGTCGGGAACCTGAAGCTCGCCCGCCTGGCCGCGTAGCTGCTGGACGGCGCGGACGGCCCGCTGCATCATCTGCGGATTGGAGCCCGCGTGGCTGAACGACATGGTTCCTCCGTCGGTCGTGATGGGGTGGCTGCCGTCGATGGCGATGTGGCCGTCGGCGACGAACGGTCCGCCCTCGCCTTCGCCGCAGAACCCGAAAGCCTCGAGCTGGCGGATGATTTCGAAGGAGAAGGGGTCGTACAGTTCCAACACGTCGACATCGGCGGGTCGCAGCCCGGCGTGGTCGAACGCGCGCTCGGCCGCGCGCCTGCCGACCACGCCATTGACATGTCGGTCCCGCCGCCCGCTGAGGTCCCACGCCGGGGGGTGCTGGTAGGACGGGCCGTGGAAGTCGGCGCCGCTGCCCAGCACGTAGATCGGTTCGCTTGCGCGGTCGGTCTTTTCGACGTTGGCCACGACCAGTGCGCATCCGCCTTCGGAGGTGGTGGCGCAGTCGAGGAGGTGAAAGGGGTCGGCGATGGGCCGGGATGCGGTGATGTCGTGGGGCGCGAAGGGTCCGCGTTGGTAGTAGACGGCTTCGGGGTTGCGCGATCCGTTGTTGCGGATGGTCGCGGCCACGATCGAAAGTTGTTCGCGCGTCGTGCCGTAGGTGTGCATGTGCCGGCGCGCGATGAGCGCGAACTCGGCGGTGGTGAACATGCCCCACGGCGCGACGAATTCGTTCTCGGGCCGGGTCCACGGCGCGGTGGCCTCGTGGTCGCGGTACTCGCCGGCCTGGGCGGCCACCAGCACCACCACGTCCGCCATGCCGTGTTCGATGGCGGTGACCGCCTCGGTGATCATGCCGACGCCGAAGGCGAGGCCCTGCCAGGCCGGGCCGAGGCGCAGGTCGTAGATGAGCGCCGTGGACAGCGGCCCCGCGCTGATACCGTCGACGTCTTCGAGGCGCAGGCCCGCGTCGTCGAGTGCGCCCCGGATGGCCGCCAGCGCCAGGCTGCGCGAGGTCTCGCCGTCCAGGCGGCGGCCCTGGCGGGTGTTGTGCACGCCGACAATCGCCGCGGTGCGTTGTGTGCCTGCCACTTCTGTGATCCTTCGCGTTTAGTTTTCGTCCGCCACGACACCGAGGTAGGTGCCGACGACGTCGTACGGTCGCCCGTCGCGGGTGATGGTCCCGATCGTCGTGGTTCGGGCGTCGGCGGGCGCCGCGCCGGCGTCGACCACATCGATCCGCACGTCCACGGGCCGGGCCGTCTGCGGGTCGGTGATCTCGACGACCATCGCCACCGCGCGCTCGCGCTCGTCCCATTCGACGCTGGTGATGCGGTGCCGGGCGGTCAACTCCATCACCACCGAGTCCTCGCGCACCAAAAAGCGCACCGGTGCGCACAATTCGCCGGCCCGGGGTGGCACGCACAGGGTGACCGCCACGTCACAGGCCCGCCGGCCGGGCGCTGGTGGTCCCCGACTGCCGCAGCGCGGACAACTGCGCTGCGCTGCGCCCCAGCACGTCCGTCAGGACCTCGTCGGTGTGCTGGCTGTACAGGGGCGGCGCCCGGCGGATCCAGCGCCGCGGTCGGCCGAGGAACGCGAACGGCATTCCCGTGCACAGGAAGGAACCGGCGACCGGGTGGTCGACGGTTTCCCAGAAGCCCCGCGCGTGCAGGTGTGGGTCGCGCAGGAGTTCCGGGGCCGGCGTGACGCGCGCCGCGGCCACGCCGGCGCCGCGCAGCGCTTCGACCGCATCGGCCACCGACCGGCGCCCCGTCCAGTCCGAGATGAGCTTGTCGATTTCGTCCGGGTGCTCCAGCCAGTCACCGGCGCGAAGATCCGGTTGGACCAGCAGCCTGGCCAGGGAGGTGCGGGCGGCGTCGTCCGTCGCGGCGAGCGCCACCCAGTCGTCCTCACCCAGACAGCGGTAAACCCCCTGCGGGCTTGCGCCGGGGCCACGATTCCCGTTGCGGCGCATCTCGATTCCGTTACGGGAGTACTCCACCAGCATTTCGGCGGCCACGTTCAGAGCCGCCTCCACCATCGTCGATTCGACGAGCATCCCGGTCCCGTCGCGGTCACGCACCACCAGCCCCGCCACGGCGGCGAAGGCCGCGTGCAGGCCTGCGATCGGGTCGCACACACCGCGGGGAATCACCGGAGGGCCGTCGGCGTGTCCGGTCATCCACGCCATGCCGGTGGCCTGCTCCATCGTCTGGGCGAAGCCCACCCGGTCGCGCCACGGCCCGTCGAGACCGAACGCGGGCATCCGCACCATGATGGCGCGGGGGTTGGCCGCGCGCACGGCATCCCAGTCCAGACCGAAGTTCGTCATCACCCGGGGCGAGAAGTTCTCGATGACGAGATCGCTTGCGGCGATGAGCTCCAGCGCGACGGCCCGTCCCGCGTCGGTGTTGAGCTCGACGCTGACGCCGCGCTTGTTGCTGTTGCTGCACAGAAAGACCGGGCCCCACTCCCACCATTGGTCCCAGGTGGGTGGGCGGCCGGCGGAGAACCGCATCCCGTCGGGCCGGCGGACGCCCTCGACTTTGATCACGTCGGCGCCCAGGGCGCCCAGCAGTTGGGTGGCGACCGGCCCCGCCCAAAAGGCGGTGAAATCGGCGATCCGCGTGTCGGCCAGCGGGAGTGCGTCGTTGTCGGCACCCGGCGGCGGGGCCGGCCGTGGCGGCCAGTGAACGCGGCCGTTGTCCGCACCGAGCAGCGGCGCCCGCCCGGGCGGTCCGGCTTCCATCGCGTCGCTGCGATACGGCACCCTGGGCTGCAACACGCCCGCATCGGACGCGACGAAAACGCCGCGCTGCACGAAATGGTCGATGGTGGGCAACATCTCGGGTGTGGCGATGGGGGCGACCGGGATTCGGAAAGCGACCGCGAGGTCGACGATCTCCTGCGTGGTCCGGGATTGCGTCCACTGCGTGACCATGCCGACGAATTCGTCGCGGCGGGCGACGCGGCCGTCGAAAGACGCCAGCTCGGCGTCGTCGAGCAGATCGGCGCGATCGATCAGCACCAGGAAGTCCTGGAACTGCTGCGCGGTGATGGTGCAGAAGCCGACCATGCCGTCGGCCGTGGGGACGATCGACGGCAGTTCCAAACTGCGCTGTCCCAGCAGGGAATCCGCGCCCAGCACGCTGGCGGACATGGCGGACAGGCCACCCATCGCGATCACCATCGCCTCGTACGTCGAGACGTCGATGATTTCCCCGCGGCCGCTATGCGCCGCATGCCGGGCGGTCGCCGCGCCGACGGCGGCGGCGAATGTGCCCGCCAACCACTCACCGAGTTGGCCGCCGGCCTGCACCGGCTCGTCCTCTGGCCAGCCGCGACCGGCGGTCGAGCCGCACAGGGCCTGCAGGATGAACTCGTTGGCGGCCAACCGATCGTCGACGTACGGGCCGGCCGTGCCGAACGGCGTCACGGCGACCACCACGGCCGAAGGGCCGGTATGGGAACCGATCTTGTCGAGGGCCCACCCGTCGGTCAGGTCGGTGAGGACGATGTCAGCGCCGGCCAGCAGCGCGGAGATCTCTGCCTGGCCCCTGTTGGTCACCGACTTCTTGCCCGCGGCCAGATAGCCGAACAGCGCGCCGGGTGGGCCGCCGGCCGACCGCGCGCGCAGGGAATCGCCGTCCGGCGATTCGATTTTCACCACCTCGGCGCCGGCGTCAGCGAACATCTTTCCGCAATAGGACACCGCGATTCCGTTGGACAACTCCAGGACGCGCCAGCCCGCGAACGGCGCTTGGGGCGACACGTTCAGTTGCCCAGGGTGGTGGCCCGGCCCGCAATGCCGCCGGCTTCCGCCGTCACCTGCGCCTGCAGCGCGAACTGGGTCATCCGGGTCCACGCGTCGCGGTCACGCTGGCTCGCCTGGCGCCCCACATGCGTCACGACATCGACGTCGGTGGCCTGGGAGCGCAGATACCCGGCGCGGGCGTGTTCCTTGGGGATGTGCCGGAACGGGTCGAACGAGTAGGCGGCCATGGCGTTTTCGTGGGTGATCTTGTCGATCACCGAGTCGTCGAGATGCCCCATGGTCGCGATGACATCCTCGGGCGCGAACGGCCAGTTGCTGTCGGAATGGGGAAAGTCGGACTCCCAGCACAGCATGTCCTCGTTGAACCAGTCCATGTTGCGCACGCCGACCTTGTCGCTGATGAAGCACGTGTAGAAGTGCCGCTTGAAGACGTCGGCCGGGCCGCTGTAGCCAGGCGGGAACTTGGCCAGCGTCCACCCCGAGTGGCGGTTGTAGACGTGCTCGGCCCGCCACAGGAAGTACGGTATCCAGCCGACGTCACCCTCGGTGAGGGAGAACTTCAGCTGCGGGAAGTCGGCCCAGAACTCGGCCCAGATCAGCTCGGTGAACGTGAACATGCTCATCATGGACGACGCCGTCATCTGCACACTGGGCGGGGCATCCGTCGACACCTGCGGAGACCGCGACGCGGAGCCGACATGCGTGCACAGCACCGTCTTGTTCTCACAGACCGCCTCGAACAGCGGATACCAGTATTTGGTGTGAATGCTGGGCATTTCCAACGCCTCTGGATTCTCCGAGAACGTCACCGCGTGGCAGCCCTCCTTGGCGAGGCGGTCGACTTCCTTCGCCGCCTCGGCCACGTCGAACAGCGGCAGGATGCCGCAGGGAATGAAGCGGCCCGGATAGGCCGCGCACCACTCGTCGATGTGCCAATCGTTGTAGGCCTTGATCATCACCAGGTTGACGTCACGGTCGGGGCCCTGGTTGAGGACCTGGCCGGAGAAGCCGGTGAAGTTGGGGAAGTTCAGGCCGGCCAGCTGGCCTCCGGCGTTCATGTCGCGGACCCGCTCGTCGACGTTGAAGCACCCGGGCCGCATCTCGTCGTAGCGCGAGGCGTCGATGTTGTACATCTCCCGCGGCTTTCCCGCCACGGCGTTCAGGCCCATGTTCCGCCCGCGGACCTCGCCGTAGTACCACTGCTGGATGCCGTCGGGTTCGACGACCACGCGCGGGGCGCGGTCCTTGTATTTCGCGGGGACGTGCGCGTCGAACATGTCAGCCGGCTCGGCGATGTGATCGTCCACGCTGATCAGGATCAAGTCGTCCTTGTTCATGCCGCACTCCTCGCCGCCGTAGTGACTAGTAGATAATGGCGCCGATCACAGTGTCAACCGTGCCCGCCAGATCGCGGCCGCGGTTAAACGGTTGCATCACAATGACGAATTGCGGCCGGCGTCCCGCCAGCCTCGGGTCTGGGCCGCGGACGACATGGTGACTATTAGTCCCTCCCGCCCGATTGTGCGGCTGGCCGCACGTTCGGGCTCGACTGTGCGGCTCGCCGCACACTCGGCAAGGTCAGTCGGCGGGCGCGTACCGCAGCATCGTGACGTCGTGTTCGGGGTAGTCGAAGAACACCGGCTTCACCCGCATCCCCACCCGCAGGTCGGCGGGGTCGACGTTGACCATCTCGGTGGAAAACCTTGGCCCCTCGTCCCATTCGACGATGGCCAGCAGCTGCGGCACGGCGTCGGCGAAGTGCGGGCTGACCGGCCGGCGCGCCACGGTGAAGGAATACAACGTTCCCATGCCGGAGATCTCTCGCCACTCCAGATCGTCGGCGAGTGTGCGCGGCGCCCGCACCCGCGGGTAGAACACGTAGCTTCCCAGCGAGGGCGAGTACTGGATGACGATCCGGTGCTGCGCCAGCGCGTCCCAAAACGGCGTGCTGGTGGGGGTTTTGACGGGCATCGGGCGCTCGAAGGTGGCCATCTGCGATCAGTCCCCCTCGAGAATCAGCGTGGTCTGTTCCGACAGGATTCCGCCGTTGCCGGACACGAAGGCGCGGTTGCAGTCGGCCACCTGCGCCGCGCCGGCGCGGCCCATGATCTGGCGCGTGGCGTCGCAGACGTGGTGCATGCCGCCGGCGAGACCGGCCTGACCGAAGCCCAGTTGCCCGCCCGCGGTGTTGAGCGGGAAATCGCCGCGGAAGGTGAGGTCATGGTTGGCGACGAACTCCATGCCCTTGCCCTTCTCGCAGAAGCCCGCGTCTTCCAGCGACAGCAGCACGGTGATGGTGTAGCAGTCGTAGATCGACACCACGTCCATCTGCTCGCGGCTCAGGTCGGTCATGGCGAACGCGGTGTCGGCGGCCTCCGCGATCGGGGTGTGCAGCAGGTCCTTGGCGTAGGTCGGGGTCTTGAACGGCACGTGTTCGCCGAATCCCTTGATCCACACCGGCCGATGGCGCGCGCGTTTGGCGAGATCCGCGTTGGCGACGACCACCGCGGCGCCCCCGACGCAGGGCATGACGATCTCCAGCATGTGCAGCGGGTCGGCGATCACCGGGCTGGCCAGGACGTCGTCGACCGTGAGCGGCTTGTCCTTCCAGATCGCGCCCTCGGTGTGGTTGGCATTGAACCGCTGGTCGACGACGATCTTGGCCATCGCCCGCTCGTCATACCCGTAGACGGCCGCATAGCGCTGGGCCACCTGCCCGTAGGGCCCGTTCTGGCCGAGATTGCCGTAGGGGATCTCGAATTCGGCCTGGGGAGAGCCGTATTGGTTGCTCGACGAGCCGAAGAACATCGCGTCCACCAGCGGCCTGGGCTTTTTCTTTGACGAGGGGGTGATGTACCGCGCGGGCAGCGCACACAGGACCGCGTCGCAGATGCCCAGTTCGATCGCCGCTGCCGCACGCCAGACCATGGCCGCTGCGCTGGCTCCGCCGAGGTCGACGTGCTCGGCGAATCGCGCTCCGACGCCGAGGTATTCGGCGATGGTGGAGGGTACGAAGATCTCCGACTCCGCCAGGTGCGATGCCACGATCCCGTCGACGACATCACCGGGGAGTCCGGCGTCCTCGAGTGCGGCCGCGGAGAGTTCCGCCCATTGTTCGATCGCGAACGGCGCGAGCGAGGCCTTGTTGAGCCGCTCGGGCGGCAACTCGACGTAGCCGACGATTGCCGCTTCTCCGCGTAATCCCATGGGCCATCCTACTTTCTGGGAAGTCCGAGGATCATCTGCGCGATGATGTTCAGCTGGATCTCCCGGGTTCCGCCGCCGATCAGCTCGGCGGGCAGGTGCAGGTAGCCCTCCACGATGTCGGGGTCGGCGTCGGCAACCATCGCCGTGCGTCCGGTCAACCGCAGCGTGGCCTCGAACGTCCTGCGCAGCAGCACGTTCATCGCCACCTTCGCGATGCTGGACGCCGGCCCCGACGCCTGACCGTCGAGCAGCCGGATGGTCTCCCGCACCCCCAGTGCCTTGATGGCATTGGTGTACGCGTCGAGTTCGCCGAGCGCGCGCAGCGCGTCATCGCGGTCGGGCCCCGGCTCGGCCGCGAGCCGGCGCAGCGCTGCAGCCCTGTCGAACTTCACGTAACCGCTGATGGCCGGACGCTCTTCGGCCATGGTGGCGATCGCGAGGTTCCATCCGTCGGTGGGAGCACCCAGCAACATCTCGTCGGGGACGAAGACGTCGTTGAGGAACACCTCGTTGAAGTGCGCCTGCCCGGTGGCCGTTTTGATCGGCTGGATTTCGATGCCGGGCGACCGCATATCGAGGATGAAGTAGCCGATGCCGCGATGCTTGCTGGCTTCGGGGTCGGTGCGCGCCAGCAGGGCGCCAAGGTCGGCGTACTGCGCCAACGACGTCCAGATCTTGTGGCCGTTGATCCGCCAACCGCCGTCGACCTTGGTCGCCCGAGTGGCCAGCGACGCAAGGTCGGAGCCGGCACCCGGCTCACTGAACAGCTGGCACCAATGAATCTCGCCGCGTTGGGTCGGCGGAATCAGCTTTTCTTGCAGATCTTTTGGTGCAGCGGCCAGCACCGAGGGCAGGATCCACTCGGCGATGTTCAGCGACGGCCGGACCAGCCCGGGTCGCTTGGCGAACTCTTCGTCGATGATGAGCTGTTTGAGGGGACCCGCGTCGACGCCCCACGGCGCCGGCCAGTGCGGAGCCATCAGGCCGGCGTCGGCCATCAAAGTGCGCTGGGGCCCGGAGGCCTGGTCCGGGTAGTCGCCGTGCGGTGCCGGCTGGTCATTGCGCAATTGCATTGCGGCATCGAGGGTCTCGGCCACCCACGCCCGGAACTGCGATTCCGCGTCGCCGAGGTCGACCGACATGTCGCGTTGCTGGGTGCAGGTCAGCTGGCCCAGGCGGCGGGCCCAGCGATTCGCCGGGCCGATCGAGGCCGCGAGGCTGATCGCCCGCCGCCAGTACAGGTGCAGATCGTGCTCCCAGGTGAACCCGATGGCCCCGAACATGGTCAACGCGTCGAGGACGAGGTCGGGTACCGGTGAGATCGCGATCACCGCCGCACCGGCGGCGGCCATGCGGTGCTGGTCGATCGCTTCGTCGGCGGCGCGCACCGCGTCCCAGGCCGCCGCGGTGGTCAGCTCGCTGCTGACCAACAGCATCGCGGCGTTGTGCTGCAACGCCTGGAAGGTACCGATCACCTTGCCGAACTGTTCGCGGATGCGCAGGTGCGCGGTCACCGCTTCGACGCACCACTGCACGATGCCGGCCATCGCGCTGGCCAGCAGGCCCAGCGTGACGCACCGCGCACGCTCGGGATCGATCCCGGTGAGAACCTGCGCGCCGGCAGCGCGATAGTCGTCGAGCCGCAAAATGCCGGCGTCCGCGACCAGGTCCGTACCGTTGACGGACTCCGCTGTCGCCGTGTGGTTTTCGCAGTCGACGGCCACCCAGACCACGCCGTCGCCTTCCGCGCGGGCGCCGACGAGGACCGTTCGCGCCGCGCACACGCCCGCGGTGACCTCCGACGCCCCGGTGATCCGCCATCCCCCGCCGTCGGCGTGCGCCCTGAAGTCGCCGTCGTCGGGGAGCACGATGGCCGCGGTGACGCCGGCCGACAGGTCGCGCAGCAGCGCTTCGGCGGCCGGTGTCGGATCGGCGAGCAAGGCGACGGCCCCCGCGGCGACCGTCGGCAGCAGCGGGCCGGGCAACAACGCCTTGCCCGCCGCCTCCAGAACGCAGGCCGCGTCGATCAGCCGGCCGCCCTGGCCGCCAAGGCTCTCCGGCAAATGCACGGCGTGAAAGCCGTTGCCGACGAGGGCATCCCACCATCCGGGGCGCCGCCCCGCCGCGAGGTCCTCGAAGCTGTCACGGGTGGCGGCGACGGGGGCGTGCCGGCCGGCGAACTGCCCAACGGCGTCGCTGAGCTCCTGCTGCTCCGGGCTCAGTCCCAGGGTCACGATGACGGCCGGGAGGTGACTATGGTTGGCCGCACGGACTGATATCCTTCCGAGACTTACAAGACGGACCGTCTCGTCTTGTGGCAGACTACCGGGGGTAGTCAGGCTATGTAAAGCGGGCCGCCGCGGCAGTGAGGATCACCATATGCCAAGCGATCTCACTCAGGTGAGCACGCCGAGGCGGCGCAGCGAGAAGTCGCGCACGGCGATCGTCACCGCCACGCGCGAGCTGCTTCTCGAGCGCGGCTTCGACGGCCTGACCATCGAGGCGGTCGCCGCCCGGGCCGGCGTGGGCAAGCAGACCATCTACCGGTGGTGGCCGAGTCGCCCGGCGCTGGTCGCCGACGTCATGCTCGAGGACGCCGATCGGCTGCTGGCGTCGGTATCCCATACCGGCGACCTGACGGCGGACCTGGTTCGCTGGGTGGGCAAGCTGGCGACCAGCCTGACGACCGCCCGCGGCGCCGCGATGTTGCGAACCCTGACCGTCGCCTGCATGGAACACGAGGACACCGCCGTCAGACTGCGCGCCGGATTCAGCGCGCCGCTGCACGAAAGCGTGCGGGCCCGGCTGCTCGCCGACGGCATCGCCGCCGCCACGGCCGAATCGGCCGCGGACGCGATCGTCGGCGGTGTGGTGTATCCGATCCTCTCCGGCGCACAGCCCTACTCACGACGACGGGCCGAGCGCACGACGCGGCTCATCGTCGAGGCGCTCAAAGGCTGATCACCCGATCGTGATCGCTGCCAGGCCCCGACTCACGCGGTCCGGTAGGGAGCCCCCGTGGCTGAGCCAGTCGTCGAGGGCGATCCGCACGGTCGCCATCGCCAGGGCGCCGATCAGGCGGGGCCGGGGATCGTGGTCCGCCAATCGCGGCAGCCGCGGCGCGATCAGCTCGGCGATCGCCAGCTCGTAACGCACATAGATGTGCAATGTCCACGCGTCCAACGTCTCGGAAGACCTTGTCAGAACCGCCAAATCGCGAACCTGGTCCTCGATGTCGCCGAACCCGGCGGCGAGCTCGGAGAAGGCGCCGATAACGGCGGCGGTGGCGCTCAGGCCTTCGGGCTGGGCGGCCAGGGCGGCGGTGATCCGGTTGAGCCAATGGACCGTCATGCCCTCGGCGACGGCGTCCTCCTTGGAGTTGAAGTAGCGGAAGAAGGTCGCCCGTCCGATGTCGGCCTCGTCAGCGATGCGGTCCACCGTCGCGCCGGCCAGGCCGCGATCGGCGACCAGCTGAGCGGCGGCGGCGGCGATGCGCTGACGCATGGCCGTTCGCTTGCGTTCGGCCAACGATGTCGTGGCAGCCATTCCCCCGCCTTTTCCGCGAATCGACGCCTAAGTCGTAAGACATAGTCTTAGCATGAGACGATGTCTCACGATACCGATTCGTCCGATCAAACGGCCCCGAAGGCGCGCGCCGCGTGGCAGTTCGTCCAGCAGATGCTTGCGGACATCACCAAGGTCGTGAGCGAAGACGCCGAATCCGAGCGGGAACTGCTCGAAGGCCTGCGGCTGATCGCCCGCGTCTCGTCCCTGTGCGCACAGATGTCCGTCGAGGCGGACCCCGGGCGGCCCTCCTTCTTCGATATGTGTTCGGACAACCGCATGGTCGGTGGACCCAATCCCGACGGCAACTACTACCTGGCGATGATTCGTGGGGACCGGAGCTACCGGATCACCGGATCCCGGGGCACCAGCGCCTACCTCGGGCTGCAGATCCTGGCCGGGACGGGACTCACGCCGCGCCGCATGGCGGCATACGTCAGCGACAGTGACTTGGCCTTGGACTCAGGCGAATTCGCGCTCGTGCTGTCGACGGACCAACCGGCCGATCTCGCCGGTGCGCAATGGGTGAAGATTCCCGAGGACGCCTCGTCGGTGGTGGTCCGGGAGTACATCGGTGACCGGGCGCTCGAAGAGTTGGCCACGCTGCGGATCGAGGCCTTGGACCCCGGCCCGCTGGCGCCGCTGAAGGACGGCGAACTCGCCGACCAGTTCACCGCGATGGCGTGGTCACTGATGAAGCTCGCGACGTTGCACCGCACCATCAAGCCGGAACTGCTCGACATGCCCAACATCTTGCTGACCGCCGAGGCCGCCAACCTCGGCGCCGCCGATACCACCCCGGACAACCTGTACATGATCGGGACCTACCGGCTCGAACCGAACGAGGCCCTGGTTCTCGACATCGCTCCCCCCGATACCCGGTACTGGAACGTCACGCTGGAGAGCATCTGGCACGAGTGCCTGGAACCGCGCGCCCGGCACAGCTCGGTGACCAACCGCGGCGTCTTGCCCGACTCGGACGGCCGGGTGCGAATTGCGATCTCCGCGAAGGACTTCGGAGTCGGCCATTGGCTCGACACCGGTGGCCGGCATCGCGGCTTCGTCGTCCTGCGCTGGCTGGACAACCCCAGCCCTCCCGACGTAGCAGTGGCGGTGCGCCGATGTGAGGAGCCGGTATGACACTGAAGGACCGATTCGCCCCCGAACGGCTGATAGCCACCGCCTGCGAGGAAGTCGGCAGCGACGACTTCGGCGCCGAGGGGTGGCGGCCGGGCTTGCACCGCCTCACCGACGGGCTGATCAACGACGCGCGCCTGTCGGACATCGGCGTGGAGATCGCCCACCTCGACATCATGCGGGCCCTGAAGAATCGCCTGGGCGTGATCGCCTGGCGCAAGCAGCATCCCGAGATCGCGACGAAACCGGTTGCGGCGCCGATCTTCATCGTCGGTCAGCCCCGTACGGGGACCACGATCCTTTACGACCTGCTCGCCCAGGACCCTGCGCTGCGCGCCCCATTGACCTGGGAGGTCGACGAGCCTTGCCCGGTTCCGCAGCCGGAGACCTATCACGACGATCCGCGCATCGCGCAGGCGCAGGCCACCATCGAGATGTCCGAGCAGATCATGCCGGGATTTCTGGCGTTTCATCCGATGGGCGCCCTCGTCGGCCAGGAGTGCGTGCGCATCACGGCCGCAGAGTTCGTCAGCATGATCTTTTCGGTGCAGTACCGCCTGCCGAGTTACTACCGCTGGCTGCTCTACGAGGCGGACCACGCGGGTGCCTACCGCTTTCACCGAATCTTCCTGCAGCACTTGCAGTCCGGCGTTCCCGGGCAGTGGTTGCTGAAGTCGCCGGCGCATTTGTGGCAACTCGACACGCTGCTGGCCGAGTACCCCGACGCGTTGATCGTGCAGACCCATCGCGACCCGCTCAACGTCATCTCGTCGATCGCCGCGCTGACCCATCACCTGCGCCGGATGTGCAGCGACGAGTCCAGCATCGCCGAGTGCGCGGCGCAGTCCTACGAGGAGATCGTCGTCGGGCTGGAACGCGAGATGACCCTGCGCGACAGCGGGGCGGTGCCGGCGGACCGCGTGATCGACGTGCAGTACACCGACTTCATCAATGACCCGTGGACCACGATCAAGGACATCTACGAGCGGCTCGACCGCGAGCTGCGACCCGACGCCGAGCAGAAGATGCGTGACTTCCTCGCCGCCCACCCCGGTGACGGTGGGCGCGGCCGCTACACCTGGTCGGATACCGGTCTCGACGCCGGCGAGGTCCGCCAGCGGGTGCGCGCCTACCAGGACCGCTACGCGGTGCCGACCGAAAACCTACGGTGAGCCGCACAGCGTCGAACACCGTTGCGACGCTTGAGGTCTCCAACCGAGTAGGATCGCCGCAAAGCGACGGGAGCGGCCATGGACGAAGACTGTCTGAAGCTCACCACCTACCTGGCCGAGCGTCGCCGGACCGACCAAGGCTTCGTGTCCGATGTGCTGCTCGACCTCTATGCCCGGCATCGCATCGCCTGTGGCGTGGTGCTCCGTGGCATCGGCGGCTTCGGTTCCGGGCGCCACCTGAGGACAGACGAGTCGCTGACGTTGTCCGAGGACCCGCCCGTCGCCATCATCGCCGTCGACACCAGGGCGAGGATCGAGGCCCTGCTCGACCCGGTGCTCGCCATCAAGCAGCGGGGCCTGGTCACTTTGGAGCGGGCGCGGCTGCTACGCGACGGCGGGGAACTCCTAGAGCCGCTGCAACTTCCCGACGAATTGCGGGAAGCCGTCAAGCTGACCGTCTACGTCGGCCGCAAGGAACGTGTCAACGGCGCCCCCGCCTACGTCGCCGTCTGCGATGTGCTGCATCGGCGACGGATAGCGGGCGCATCGGTGCTGCTGGGCGTCGACGGCGTCACCCACGGACAGCGGCACCGTGCGCGCTTCTTCGGCCGTAACGCCAACGTCCCGATGATGATCGTCGCCGTCGGATCCGGCGAGCGCATCGCAGCGGTGCTGCCGGAGCTGATGGGGCTGCTCCGGCAACCCATGGTCACGCTGGAGCGGGTCCGCGTGTGCAAACGCGACGGCGAACTCCTGGAACGGCCGCACGCCCTCCCCGGGGTCGACGAGCGGGGTCTGCCACTGTTCCAGAAGCTGACGATCTACACGTCCGAGTCGGCTTTACGCGGCGGGGTGCCGATTCACCGCGCGATCGTGCAGCGGCTTCGTCAACGCGAAGCGCCCGACGGCGCGACGGTGGTGCGGGGCATCTGGGGCTACCACGGCGACCATCAACCGCACGGTGACAAGTTCCTGTCGCTGCGCCGGCGCGTCCCCGTGGTGACCATCGTCGTCGACACTCCGGCCAACATCGCCGAATCCTTCGACGTGATCGACGAATTGACCCGCGACGACGGGCTGGTGACGAGCGAGATGGTGCCCGCAGTGGTGTCGGACGAACGTGACGCCGGGGACGGCCCGCCCCGGATGGCCGACCACCGCTACTAGCGGCGATCGCGAGCGCGGCGGTGGGGGCACCTCCCGCTTGCGGGGGACCGGGCGAATGCGGGTCGCCGCCACGCTACTAGGTCAGCCGGCGACCGACGCGTCGTAGATCGACTGGATCGCCTTGTCCAGCGTGGCGTTGAACTGCTCGTCGGTTTGGTCGGCGGTGAGCCCCTCGGTCAGCGCGCGGCTGAAGCTGGCGATCAGCCCGTGGTTCTTCGCCAGCAGCTCGTTGGCCTCCTCGCGCGAGTAACCGCCGGAGAGGGCGACCACTCGCATCACCTTCGGGTGCTCGATCAGGGGGAGGTAGAAGTTGGCCTCGGTGGGCAAGCTCAGCTTGAGCATGACGCGCTGCCCGTCGGGCACGTTCTCGAGTTGCTTGGTGATCTCGTCGCGCAGGATGCCCTCGGCCTCGGCCTTGTCCGCGATCGAGATGGTGACCTCGGGCTCGATGATGGGCACCAGGCCGTGCGAGAGCACCTGGTGGCCGAGCTCGAACTGCTGGGCGACCACGGCGGCGATGCCCTTGGCGTTGGCGCCGCCGATCACCGACCGTTCCTTGGTACCGAAGACGCCCTTGCTCACGGCGCGCTCCAGGAGCTCGTCCAGTCCCGGGATCGGCTTCATCAGCTGCACGTCGTCGGACGCCTCGGCCAGGCCCTTGTCGATCTTGAGGATGGGTACCACGCCCTTGGTCTCCCACAGATAGGTGGTGGACGGGGTGCCCTCGATCTCGCGGTCCATGGTCTGCTCGAACAGGATCGCGGCCAGGACGCGGTCACCGGTGAACGCCGGGGAGGTGATGATTCGCGAACGCATCTGGTGGATGAGGTCGAACATCTCCTCTTCGGAGGAATACGCGTCGTCCTGGATGCCGTAGAGGCGCAGCGCCTTGGGCGTCGAGCCGCCGCTCTGGTCGAGCGCCGCGATGAACCCCTTCCCCGACGTCATCCGCTCCGCTTGCTTCTCGTTCGGCATGGAAGTTCTCCACTCCTTCGTGGTCGGCGTATGGTCACCGCGCCTGCGGTGCCAAGCACCCTGCGCTAATCGTGCCGATCATATTCGGCCGATCAGCGCCCGGGGAGGCAGGTCGTTACAGCTCGGCTTGGTCTGCCCGCGCGGAGGCGGGCCTGACCCGCCACAGCGCCATCCGATCGAGAAGCCCGTCGCGCAGCACGAGCGTGTGAAAGAGCACCGCGCACATGTGGGCGGTGAACGTCAGAAACAGCAGCAACGCGAAGGCGCCGTGGCACTCGCGCAGCACCGCGAACACGTCGATGCTGTGCGGCGCGATGCCGGGCAGTCGCAGCGGCCCCACCAGCGTGACCGGAAACCGCGCCGCCGAGAGCATGGCCCACCCGGTGAGGGGCTGCACCAGCAGCAGGGCGTAGAGCAGATATTCCGACCACGTCGCGATGCGCCGTTCGGCGCGACTCATCGTGGACAGAAACGGCGGGGGCCGATGTCTGAGCCGATTCGCCAGCCGCACCACCGCGAACACCAGGATCAGCACACCGAGCGGGCGATGGATGGCCAGCAGCAGCGGGTAGTAGCTCAGCGCCGCGACCATGGTGACGCCGATGAGCAGTTGGGCTATCACCATCGGCGCCATCAGCCAGTGCAGCACGCGGGACGGGAGCGCGAACCGGGCCGTGGCGTTGGCGTCGCTCACCGGAGCACCCGGGAAACGTCGACTGCGCTGGGTGTCTTGGGTTCCTCCGCGCGGCGGGTGAACGAGCGGGCGTAGACGGCCGATCTCGCTGCGAGTAGCGGGTCGTCGGAGGCGGTGATGCCGTCCGGCAGCACCAGCGGGTCGAAGTTGATATCGCGAGCGTTGCCGGGCGCCTCGGTCTGCACCGCCGTGACGGTGATGGTGCCGGCGTCAATGGTTCGGCGCGATCGCGGCCAGGGTTTCGTCGCGTCGTGGGTCGGATCATCCGGCTCCCCCACCGTGAGCACCAGCCGCCAAGTGAGCGGTCGCTGCGCGAGCGCCCGGATGAGGTCGTCGAAAAGGTAGTCCTTGCCGGCCGGTGACGCCGGCGCGCCCGCCACTTCCTGCGGAACGGCGGCCCAGCGCACCGGAACGGTTGCCCCCGCGCCGTTGGTGAACCGAAACGCGTTCAGGCCGTAGAACGCGCTGTCGGCGAACCCCACGCTGGGCGGGGTCTGCTTGATGACCTTCATCGCCGCGACCGTCTCGGGGTGACGGTCGAGGAACGCGGCCATCTTCTCCGGGTCGGCCTTGCCCGTCCCGGCCACCGGTTTGGACGCGAGCAACCGGTCGTAGAAGCCCTGCGGCGTGCTGTCCGGAAAGACGGGGATGTTGACCATCGCGGTGCGCCATTGCTGGCCGTCGGGGCCCTGGAAGAGCAAGCCCAGTCCGCGCACCGTGGTCGGCGCGTCCGCCTGATCCGGCAGGCCTCCCGACAGCGAGAACCGGCCGATCACCGGCACGTTCCCCGCCCGGAAGACTGCGGCCCGGCAGATCGCCGCCCCCGCCCCGGTGCTCGTAAATGTTCCGACCGCGCTGAGCCCCTTGGCGTGATTCCGGCGAAAGCCGTCGTGGCGTCCGTAGACGTTTTCGAAGCGGTCGGCGAACCGGGGTGGTGTCAACGCACCGGGTCGCAGCCAGCCGCCCGCGTAGGCGAAGCCACCGACGTCGACCGCGGCGATGCCGGCCACGGCTCCCATGCCCAGCAATGCGCGCCGTCGTGTCACCGCGTCGGGACGGGCGCCGGTGGGCTCGACATCGGCCCGCGGGTCGTCTTGCTCGCTACCGCGCTCACCGGGCTCCACGCCGACCGTCCTTCCACATTTGTGCAGGCCACGGGGGCCGGGCTGGACACGAGTCCGGTACAGGCAATTCACGCATGAGCCAATGCCATGCGCAACTTCTGCGGGGGGCGTCGCACACATTCACAGGACGGCGCGCCGGGGCGATTCGTTCACTCGTTTTGGGTGTGGTTCGCCGCGTGTCATACCATCGAATAAACAACTTGCGGCTGCATCTGTAGCTAGAGCGCAGATCGACGGAGTGTCTCTCCTCCGAAGGCAAGCGCTTTCCGTGGGGTTGAACAAGCAGCCCCCGGTGTTGGCAGTGGCTGTTCTAAGAGCTAACGGTGTCCCCAGGGACCGAATGTGAGTGATAGACCATGGGCGAATTAACTGGCGATCCAATCGATCCGACCGCTTTCTCAGTAGGAAAACAGCAGGTAGATGATGCGGTCGTGCTGACCGTCTCGGGTGAAGTGGACATGCTCAGCTCGCCGCATCTGGCCGAGGCCATCCAGACCGCGATGGCGACCAAACCCGCCGCGCTGATCGTGGACCTGTCGAAAGTGGATTTCTTGGCCTCAGCCGGGATGACCGTCCTGGTGACGGCGCAGGCGGACACCGAGCCGCCGACAAAATTCGCTGTCGTCGCCAACGGCTCGGCGACGAGCAGACCGATCAAACTGATGGGAATCGACAGCGTGCTCGCGCTCTACAGCTCGCTAGACGACGCACTGAGCGGCATTGCTGGTGGGTGAACCTCGAGATGGGGGCACAACTGGGAACGATGGGCCGCTCTGATCCTCAACCGCATGACGTGTCGAACATCGATGACCGCTTCCGCTTCGCGCGGAATCGGGTCGCCGCCGACCGGCGCAGCGCTGCTCGGGCCCGAGCCGAATTCCGGGTCTGGCTCGAAACGCATTTCAGTCTCAGTTCCGACCGGTTCAGCGACGTCCTGCTGGCGGTAAACGAAGCCATCGCCAACGCCGCCGAATTCGCCTATTGCCAGACCTCCCAGCGCGGGACGCTGGACGTGAGCGCGGCCTATGACCGGCCGGCCGACACCTTGTCCGTCACCGTCGACGATCGCGGCCGTTGGCGTCAGCAAGTTCCGGCCCGCTACCGGCAGCAACTCCGCGGACGCGGCATCCCGTTGATGGAGACACTGGCCGACGAGGTGACCATCGACCGCACCCCGCGCGGCACCCGCGTCACCTTGACCTGGACCGATCTGACCCAACGCCCGGGCGCTTGAACCCGCGCTATCCGGCGTGCGTCCGATGTGCTTGGTCCGCAACGGAATTCATTGTTGTGGGGAACTGACCCCGTAACATCTGCGCCATGGAACCGAGCCGCCGATGGGGCGACGACCGCGCGATCCTCGACGACGAGGAGGCCCGCAGGCGCATTTTGGACGCCGCGGGCCGCTGCATCGCGCAGCGCGGCAACACTCAGTTCCGGATGGGTGAGGTTGCCGACGAGGCGGGGGTGTCACGGTCCACGGTCTACCGGTACTTCCCCGGCCGCGACGACGTTCTGCTGGGCCTGATCCTGAAGCGGGTCGACCACGCGCTCGGCGAATTGGTCCGGTCGCTGGCCGCCCCCGACGATCCGGTGCGGTCGGTGCCCGAGATGGTGCTGGCCCGCGTCGAGTCGGTGGACGGCGATCCACTGAACGAGGCACTGTTCGCCGCCGAGAGCACCGCCGTCGCGACGGCCCTCGAGAAGGGTTCGGAGCCCATCGTGGAGACGCTGTTGCGGCACTACCAACCGCTGCTGGATCGGTGGAAGTCGGCCGGTCGTCTGCACGCCGATCTCGACCCGCGGTCGGTCGTCCAATGGCTGCACGCGACGACGTTGTTTCTCCTGGCGCCCTCCTGGCGGTACCGCCCTGCCGCCGACAAACGCGAGTTCGTCGACCAATTCGTGGTGCGGGCCCTGGTACCCGAGATCAGACAATAACGACGTATTGTCTGATATCCGGTCTTTGAAGTATTTTTGATTGACCCCGTGCCGCGACGTCCGAACGGCTCGCGGTGCGGGTGACACGTCCGCACCAAGAAACGAAAAGTATGAATAACCCTGTGACGCGGGCGATTTCGGCCGCCGGCTTGGCCGCTCACCTGGGCCGCGGCGTGGGCCGGGTAGCCACCGACGCGGTGGTCGGCGGCCGATTGGGGTTGCCCCGGCGGGTGCAGGACATCGACGCGGCCGTGCTCTCCAAGGTGATGGGCACCGCCGTCCGAACGGTCCGCGTCCTGAGCGCCGACGCGGGGACGTCGTCGCGGGCCCGGCTGGTGCTGACCGGAAAGAATGTCCCCGACTCGGTGTTCGTCAAGCTCGCGGCGAAGACGGCGGCCACCCGGTTGATGGGCGAGTTGGGCCGGCTCGGGCCCACCGAGGTGCGGTTCTACCGCCAGCTCGCACCGCAGATCGTCGGCGCCCCGTACGCGTACGGCGCGGCGTTCGACCCGTGGACGGGGCGCTACCTGCTGGTGCTGGAGGACCTTCCCGCCGAGTCGTGCGAGTTCCCCGACACCCTGCACCCGCTTTCGCCCGAGCAGGCCAGCCTGATCGTCGAGCTGCTCGCCGACCTGCACGCCACCTTCTGGAACCGACTCCCCCGCGACGGGCGCGGCCCGCTGGGCTGGCTCTACACGGCGTCCGGCGACGTCACTTCCCTGCTGACGGGCACGCTCATGCACGCCTCGATCAAGCGCCTCGCCGAGCGCACCGAGATCCCCGTCGAAAGCGGCCGCTTCATCGCCGACAACTACCGGGCCGTCGCCGCCCTCATCGACACTCCCCCACACACCGTCATGCACGGCGACGCGCACCCGGGCAACATGTACTTCCACGGCGGCAAGGCCGGCCTGCTGGACTGGCAGGCGGTGCGGCGCGGGCACCCGTCGCGGGAACTGGCCTACACGCTGATCACCAGCCTGATGCCCGAAGACCGCCGGACGACGCAGCGCGAACTGCTCGACGACTACCGGCGCTCGCTCGCCGCGGCCGGTGGGCCCGAACTGGACCGCGACGAACTCTGGCTGCGCTTCCGCCAGGCTGCGCTGTACGCGTACGTGGCGCCGCTGATCACCGCGGGCATGGGCGGCATGCAGGTCGAGGACATCGCCATAGAAGGGCTGCGGCGCGGTGTCGAGGCGCTCGACGATCTGGAAACGGTCGCGGCGCTGAAGAGTTCGCTTTGAGGCAAGCAACTTTCGCCGAACCTATTGCGATGGCCGCCGCAAGAGTTACGCTACTTCCCGTAGCGTAATGCTGCGGGTCTTTTGCGCCTTCAGCCCATGGCGGCAAGGAGAGTCTCATGTTCGACCTGAAAATCGTTGGTGGCACCGTCGTCGACGGCACCGGCGCGGAACGCTATCGCGCCGACGTCGGGATCAAGGACGGCAAGATCGTCGACGTCGTCCGCCGCGGGGCCGATTCCCCTGAGATGGGCGGTGAGGCCGCCGAAACCATCGATGCCACCGGCCGGGTGGTGGCCCCGGGCTTCGTCGACATCCACACCCACTACGACGGACAGGTGAGTTGGGACAGCTTGCTCGAGCCGTCGAGCGGCCATGGCGTCACCACGATCGTGACCGGAAACTGCGGCGTCGGCTTCGCGCCGGTGCGGCCCGGCACCGAGAAGTGGCTCATCGAGCTGATGGAAGGCGTCGAGGACATCCCCGGCACCGCGCTCACCGAGGGCATCACCTGGGGATGGGAAACCTATCCCGAGTATCTGGACGCGATCGGCAAGCACAAGTTCGCGGTCGACGTCGGCAGCCAGGTCGCCCATGGCGCCGTGCGCGCCTACGCGATGGGCGAGCGGGGTGCGCGCAACGAGCCGGCCACCCCCGAGGACATCGAGGCCATGGGCCGGCTGGTTAGGGAAGCGATCGAGGCCGGCGCGCTCGGATTTTCCACCTCCCGCACGATGGGGCACCGTGCGATGGACGGCGAACCGGTCCCTGGCACCTACGCCGCCGAGGATGAACTGTTCGGCCTCGGGCGGGCCATGGCCGCCGGCGGCCAGGCGGTGTTCGAGCTGGCCCCGCAGGGATCGGCGGGCGAGGACATCGTCGCTCCCAAGAAGGAACTGGACTGGATGCGGCGGTTGAGCGGCGAGATCGACCGGTCGGTGTCGTTCGCCCTCATCCAGGTGGACGCCGACCCGAACCTGTGGCGCGAGATGCTCGACCTCTCCGCCGAAGCGCACACCGCGGGCAGCAGGTTGTACCCGCAAGTCGCGGCGCGCCCGTTCGGCATGATGATCGGATTCCAGGGCCACCACGGCTTCAGCCACCGGCCCACGTACCGCCGACTGCAGGCCGAATGCGGCCGCGAGGAACTCGCGCGGCGCCTCGCCGATCCCGCGGTGAAGGCCGCGATCCTGTCCGAGGAAGACCTGCCCGCCGACCCGACCATGTTGTTCGACGGGATGTTCGCTTTGGTGCAGCACTCCCTGCATCGCCTTTACTCACTCGGTAACCCGCCGGACTACGAGCCCACCCCGGACCGCACCGTCGCGGCCATTGCGAAGGCCCGCGGCGAGGATCCGCTGTCCACCCTCTACGACCTCATGCTCGAGTCGGACGCGACCGCCATGTTGATGCTCCCCTTGTTCAACTACGCCGACGGCAACTGCGACGCGATCCGGGAGATGCTGCTGCACCCGGCCGGCGTGCTCGGGCTCTCCGACGGCGGCGCCCACTGCGGGATGATCTGCGACGCTTCGTATCCCACGTTCCTGCTCACGCACTGGGCGCGGGACCGGCGCCGCGGCGAGAAGCTGTCGCTGGAGTACGTGATCCGCAAGCAGGCCCGCGACACCGCCCACCTCTTCGGCCTCACCGATCGTGGCACCATCGAGCCGGGCAAGAAGGCCGACATCAACGTCATCGACATGGACGCCCTGACGCTGCATCCCGCCGCGATGGCCTTCGATCTGCCCGCCGGCGGAAACCGGATCCTGCAGGGAGCCAGCGGATACGCGGCCACCATCGTCAGCGGGACCGTCACCCGGCGCGACGATGTCGACACCGGGGCCCGTCCCGGACGCTTGGTACGCGGAGCGCGTTAAGGCTCCCCGCATGAACGCGCCCGCCGGCAACCCGACCCGCACCCGCGACGAGGACGCGATCGGCACCCCGCCGGAAAGCCCGACCCTGGTACCGGCACAGCGGTATTACTCCCCCGCGTTCGCCGCCCTCGAGGTCGAGCGGATGTGGCCGGAGGTCTGGCAGCTGGCATGCATGGTCGACCACGTCGCCGAACCGGGCGATTATTTCGAATACCGCTGCGGCCCATACGGTGTGCTGATCGTGCGCGGTGACGACGGGGTGCTGCGCGCCTTCCAGAACGCCTGCCGCCACCGCGGCAACTCCGTGTGCGTGGGTTCGGGCTCGGGGCTGCGAGAGCTCAAGTGCGGCTATCACGGCTGGACCTGGGACCTGGCCGGCACGCTCAAGCGGGTGCCCAACCGCAAGGGCTTCGGGTCGCTGAAGATGTCTGACTTCCCGCTGGTGCCGGTGCGGGTGGACATTTGGGAGGGACTCGTCTTCGTCAATTTCGACCTCGACGCGATGCCGCTGCTCGAGTACCTGGAGGCAGTGCCCGAGGACATCGCGTGGTGCCGGTTGAGCGACTTCCGCTGCTATGCCACGCTGACCGTGGAGGTCGACGCGAACTGGAAGACGATCGCCGACGGCTACAGCGAGACCTACCACATACAGACGCTGCACCCGGAATTGCTGCGCTGCGTCGACGACATCCATGCACCGCAACAGATCTGGGGTCACACGGGAAAATCCGACCAGCCCTACGGGGTGCAGAGCCCACGCTTCGAGGGCGCGCTGAGCGACGAAGAGGTTTGGGACGCTTACGTTTACACGCAGGGCGCACTCATGGGAGCCGCCGAAGGCACACCGTTCCCCGAACACCAACCGGGTGAGACGGCGCGGGACCTGATCGCCGCACACACCCGGGCGTTCGCCGCGACGCGCGGCGTGGACCTCGACTGGGCCGACACGGACCGGATCACCCGCCTGCATCAGTACAACGTCTTCCCCAACATGACGCTGCTGGCCAACGCCGATCACCTGACGGTCATGTGCTCGCGCCCCGGCCCGGATCCCGACCGGGGCGAGCTGGTCATGTTCCTGATGACGCGGATGCCGCCGGGCGCCGCACGCGCCAAGCCGACCGATGTCCGGGTGACCGCCGGTGAGGCCGAGCCCGGCGTAGTGCTCACCCAGGACATCCGGGTGCTCGCGGGCCTGCAGCGCGGCATGCATCAGCCGGGTTTCACCCATCTCGTGCTGTCCAGCGAGGAACGGCGCGTGATCAACATGCATCGCAACCTGGAGCGTTATCTGGACCTACCCCAATCTGAGCGAATGATCGACGGCCCGCCGAATCAACCGTCGCCAACATAAATTCGTGTAGACACGCCGTAATCGGTCCGATGCGATTTAGAATCCGTTTCGTGATGACCCCGTCAAACCCGTGGGGGGACGACCGAGGGCAACTCGCGCATCAGCTACAGATGCGATATCAACCACTCGCGCGAAGACGCGCGCGGCGCATGTGCCAGAACTTCGAGCGGGTCGGCGTCCGAGCCGCGCCTGACCGCGTGCGGGAGATGCTGGCGGGTGCGCCCCTTGCGGCTCACGAAGCGATGGACATCCATTTCGCGCTGATCGCCCTGCGGTTCGAGCGGGAAACACGCGCCGCGCGGTACAAGCGGCTGAAGCGGCAGGGCACCCGCTCGCTGATGTTCGCCGGCTTGGTCCTGGTGGTGTTGAACTTCCTGATGTGCATGGCCTACGGCCTGCTGAACCTCGCCGATCAGGGCGCGGCTCTCTAGGCCCCTCAGCGCGGGACGACGATGCCGTTGTCGTACGCGTAGACGATCGCCGCGGCGCGGTCGCGCAGGTCGAGTTTTCCGAAGATCCGGCCGATATGGCTTTTGACCGTGACGCCGGAGATGCAGAGTTGGTCGGCGATCTCGGCGTTGGAAAGGCCCCGGCCTATCAAGGTCAGTACGTCGAGCTCGCGAGTGGTCAGCTCCCCGATCCCGATGCCACGCGGCCCCGGCGCGGCTTTGCGGTACGTGGTGAGCACGCGAGCGGTGACCGCGGGATCCAGGTAGCTGTCGCCCCTGGCGACCGCGCGCACGGCGCGGATCAACTCCTCGGCGGACGAGTCCTTGAGCACAAAGCCGGCCGCCCCCGAGCGCAGCGCCTCGGACAGCAGCTCGTCTTCGTTGAAGGTGGTCAGCGCCAGCACCGGCGGCGCTCCCCCGAGCCTGCGAGTCGCCTCGATGCCGTCGACCCGGCGCATGCGCAGATCCATCACCACCACGTCGGGCCGGTGCTCGGCCACCGCCGCAGGCACCTCGTCACCGTCGGAGCATTCCGCGACGATGATGAAACCGTCCTTGCGCCGCAGGATCCGGCGCAGCCCCGACCGCACCAGTTCCTGATCGTCGACGAGCAGGACGGTGATCTCGGGGGTCTCCGGGGCATGTGGGATCACGCCTTGCACCACCACGGGCGCCAGCCGGTGTCGCCTTCGTGCAGCGGTATGTCGGCGCGCACCGACCATCCGTCGTGGGTCGGGCCGGCGTCGATGGCCCCGCCCAGCAGCTCGACACGCTGGCGCATGCCGCGCAACCCGCGCCCCTCGGCGGAATGCGGGGCGGCGATCGCCACGGGCAACCGGTTGTCGACTGTGAGACTCGCCGACGTTACCGAGACAGTCAGCGCCACTGTGGATTTTGAATCCGGGGCGTGCTTGGCGATGTTGGTCAGGGATTCCTGGGTGATGCGGTACAGCGCGAGGCCGACCGCCGCCGAGACGCGTTCGGTGGCACCGTCGATGCGCAGCACGACGTCCAGGCCGGCGCGCTGAAAATCCGCGACGAGGACGCCGACGTCGTCGATGCCGGGTTCGGGAGTGGTCTGCGCCGATTTCGTCGGCGAGCTGTCCAGCAGCCCGACGGTGCGCCGGATGTCGGCCATCGCCTGCCGGCCCAGGCGTTCGGCCTGTTCGAGCGCCTCGACCGCGTCGTCGACGTCGCGGTCCTGCTGCAGTCCGCGGCGGGCGCCCGTCACGTGCAGCAAGGTGATGCTGAGCGAGTGGGCGATGACGTCGTGCACTTCGCGGGCGATGCGCCGCCGCTCGTCGGCGGCGGCGTGCTCGGCCAGCATCTTCTGCGCCTCGATCTGTTCGGCCAGCAGTAGCCGTTGAGTGCGCATCACGTAACCGAGGAGCCAACCCGCCCCGACGAAAGCGAGGTACAGCCCCACCGTGTCCAGGCGGTGCAGTCCAGAGGCGGCGAGCAACAACGCGGCCGCCGACGCGGCGGACAACAAGCCGACCGCGATAGAGCTCAATGTGGCGATAGACAACACCAACAGCACCAGCAGAGCCGGGGCGAAATCGGCATGAATCGGTGTCGACGTACCGAACAGCATCATGGCGGTGGCTGTCATCCATGTCGCCCACATCAGCCCCGGGCTGAGCTTTGTGTTCAGAAAGAAGAACACCAGTGTCGGTGCGATGGACACCGCGAACGCGGCCAGTCCGACGGGCAGGTCCGCGGTGGGACGCTGCAGGACCGCGATCACCGCGCCACCGACATGGCTCACATCGACGGCGATGAACGACGCCCAGGTCAGACCTACGGGAATCAACTCGCCTCGGCGGCGAAGCTGTTCGCGCAAGTAAGTCGCTGCGGCACGCAACATCGTCCAATCCTAAAAGAGCTCGCCACCTGCTCACATCATGCCGTGGGCGGGACGTGCCTCCGCCCGTGGTAGGAGGTAAAGACTGCACCCCGGCACGACGCGCGGCGGGCGGCCGATTTCCTAGCGTTTCAGTCATGACATGGACACTGCTGCACGACCGGATGGCCTTCATGGCCGAAGTGATCAAAGCCGCCGACACCGATCCCGAGGCGGCACTTGCGTTGGTCGCCAACTCATCCGAGGTGCCTCGGCTGTTCGGCGACGAGGAGGGGCTACTGCTTTCGTTGGGACAGCGCTGGATCACCATGCTGGTGGCCAAGCTGGATCAGGCGGCGCACGAGGGCTTGTCGGCCGAACAGGTGCGGGCTGATCTCGAGATCGCCGAGCCCGGCCTGCACGCCTTGGTCAGGATCGGCTCCCGGCGATCGCTGCGAATGCGCTCCCAGTGCCGCGGCGAGCACGTCGCCGTGGGCCTCTTCGGCGGACCGACGGGCGATCGGCAGACCGTTGCATGACGGACGGGGATTACTGAGCCGGCTCACCGGCCGCTACGCCGTTCTCGTCGTCGGCCTGTGGGTCCTGGCGGCCGGCGCCGCCAACCTGGCGTTCCCGCAACTGGAGCGAGTCGTCGACTCGCACGCCAGGTCATTCATGCCGACGGACGCACCGAGCGCGGTCGCCGCCTCGCGGGCCGCCCAGCTGTTCGATCAGACACCCAGCAACAACTTCGTTTACGTTGTGCTGGAACGCAATCAGAAGCTGACGCCAGATGACCGTCAGTTCTACGACGCGGTGACCACGACGCTGGGCTCCGATCACCGTCACGTGTACGCGGTGACCGACCTATGGTCGCAGCCCGCCACGGCCGCCGGTGCGCAGAGTTCGGACGGGCGGGCCGTCAGCGTCATGGTGCGGCTGGCCGGGATGCTCGGCACCGCCCAGGCGCGCGATTCGGTGAACGCTGTCCGCGCCACCGTCCAGAAGCTCTCACCGCCGGCCGGCCTGGAAGTCCATGTCACCGGGCCGGGCGCCACGATCGTCGACGAGTTCTCCGCGATCGATCGACAGATGCTCGGAATAACCGCCGCGACCATCGGTCTCATTTTGCTGTTGCTACTCGCGGTGTACCGATCGCCGATCGCGGCCGCGATTCCGCTGGTCTCGGTCGGGCTCGCCTTGGCGCTGGCCCGCGCCGTCGTCGCCGCGCTCGGGCAGTCCAATGTGGTCGAGGTGTCGCTGTTTTCGGTGGCGCTGATGGCGGCCATGACCCTGGGTGCGGGCACCGACTACGCGATCTTCCTGGTCGGCCGCTACCACGAAGGCCGCCGCCGCGGCGTCGCGCCGGCCCGGGCGTTGACCGAGGCCTACCGCTCCATCGCGCCCGTGGTGATCGGGTCGGCATTGACCGTGTCGGTGGCACTGGCCTGCCTGGTGTTCGCCCAGGTGGGCTCGTTCCGGAGCGCCGGGTTGCCTTGTGCCATGGGCATTCTGGCCACCATGGTCGCGGCGCTTACCTTGACGCCCGCGCTCATGAGCCTGGCCATCCGCCGGGGGTATCTCGAACCGCGTCCGTCGACGACGGCGCGGCGCTGGCGCCGCGTGGGGACGGCGGTGGCGCGCTGGCCCGGACCGATCCTGGTCGCCGCCGGCGGGATGACCCTGCTGATCGCGTTACCGCTGACCGGCATGCGGGTCGGCTTCAACGAACCCGCCGCCACGCCGTCTGCCACCGACTCCAACCGCGGCTATCTGAGCGCAGACCGGCATTTCGCGGCCAACTCCCTGTTGCCCGACGTCGTCGCGATCCAGGCCGACCACGACCTGCGTAACCCGGCCGGCGTGATCGCCATCGAGCGAATCACCCGACACATCATGGCCGTACCGGGGGTGCGCGCGGTGCAGTCCGCCAGCCGCCCCGACGGCAGGGTGCCCGAACAGGCGACGTTGAGCTATCAGGCCGGCGTGCTCGGCCGCCAGTTCGGCGACTCCATGGGTGCGCTGACCCAGCGCCTCAAGCGGGTCTCCGAGCTGGACAGCGCGCTGGCGCAGACCCAGGTTGCGGTGGATGGCCTAGGCAACGGATTGCGCGGTGGCGGTGCGGGATTGGCGGAGGTGTCCGGTGCCGCCGACGACATGCGGGCCGGCATGGACGGGTTGCAACGCAACGTCACGACCGTGTCGGGTTACCTCGACCCGCTGCGGGACTTCGTCGGGCGGACGGCCGACTGCGCCGCCAATCCGATCTGCTCCACGGTGGACCGAGTGCTCGCGCCGGTCGACAGCCTGGTCCAGACGTCGTCGCGCCTCGACGACGGCGCCGCGAAACTGACCAGCGGCTCGAACACGGCCGCCACCGCGATGGCGAGTCTGCCGCAGAGCGTCAGCTCGATGAAAGACGCCTTGGGGCAAGCCCGCTCGGCTACCCATGACCTACTGGGCCTCACCGACACGCTCGGACCCCAGATGCGTCAGCTGACCGACTACCTGAACGAGATAGCGACGCAATTTCAGGGCAGTGGCGCGGCGGACTTCTATATGCCGCAGCGGGCGTTGACCGATCCGCGGTACACCACCGCGTTGAGTCACCTGATCTCCGAGAATGGCCGCGCCGCTTACCTGCTGGTCTACGGGGACGGCTCGGAGTGGGGCGGCGACGGAGCCAAGCGCGCGGACCAGGTGCGCGCCGCCATCAAGGAGGCCACCAAGGAAGGCACCCTGACGCCGGTGGAGGTCGACCTTGCCGGCGTCGGCCCGGTGACCGCCGATCTGCAGCGCTTCGTCGCCGGTGACACCAAGCTGCTCGTGGGCGCCGCGTTGGTGCTCATCTTTCTGATCGTCACGGCGATGCTGCGCAGCCCCGTCGCGGGCCTGGTCGTGGTAGGGACCGTCGTCACCTCGTACGCGTCGGCTATCGGTGCTAGCGTGCTGATTTGGCAACACCTGCTGCACCAGGATCTGCACTGGGCCGTCGCCCCGATCGCGTTCATCGCCCTGATCGCCGTCGGCGCGGACTACAACCTGTTGCTGGCGTTGCGCATCAAACAGGAAGCGGCAGCGGGCCTGAAGACCGGCATCGTTCGCGCCTTCGGAGGCACCGGCGGTGTGGTCACCGTTGCCGGCATCGTCTTCGGACTCACCATGCTGGCGTTGCTGAGCAGCAGCGTACTCAGCATCGCTCAGATCGGCACGACGATCGCCGTCGGGCTGTTGCTCGACACCCTGGTCGTGCGGGCTTTCATCGTGCCGTCCATCGTGGCGCTGCTGGGCCGCTGGTTCTGGTGGCCACGCACGCTCCCCCGTCGGCCCGGCGCCGTGGAAAGGCTTGAGCCGGCGCCGGTTCCGGTGGCTACGGCTGTTGGATGACCGTCGACGGAAGCCCGACCAGCACGCCTTCGACGTCGCCGTCGGCGCTCACCAGCAGGCCTCGTCCGGGCGGGAGCGCCTGGGCGCGGACCAAGCGGTTGATCCGGTTTTGCGGGTCGTTGTCCATGTAGAGCTGCGCGACCTTCGCCGAGTTCTGGAACCGCATCCACGGATCCATCTGCAGCGTGGCAAAATTCGCGCTGTTGCGGGTGGTGAACACATGCAGCCCGATCTGGCGGGCCCGTTCCATCAGCTTCCACAACGCCGCCCCCACCGGGGGTTTGGGCGGGTAGCTCTGGTCCGGGCGCAGGTCCTGGACATCGTCGATGAGCACGAAATGCCGGGCGCCCTCCCACGGCTTGAGCGCTCGCAGCTCCTCCTGGCTCAAGCCCTTCGGGGGCAGCCGCGGCAGCAGGATCTGTTGTGCGAGTTGGGTGATCACCTCGTCGATCTCGTCTTGGTCATAGGCGTACGCGCGCACATAGCCGGGCCCGCTCAGATCCCGCAGACCGTGCGGGGCCGTTTTGGGGTCGATGAGCGTCAGCTGCGCTTCCTCGGGGCCGAATCGGTTCATGATCGCCTCACCGATGGACACGAGGGACAGCGTCTTGCCGCAGCCCTGGCGGCCCAGAATCATCAAGCCTGGGCTCTCCTGGAGCTTGAGCGGGACCGGGCGGAGTTCGTGGCGCTCACCGATGGCGAACGCGATCGACAAGTCGTCACCGCTGCGGTGCGCGGCGTCGTACTCCAGGATCGCCCGCAACTCCACGCGCTGCGGAAGCCGTTGCAAGGTAGCATGTTTGGTCACACCCGCGACATCGGCGATCCGCGCGCCGACATCCACGATGCTCACCAGCGCGCCGGTGGCTGGATCGGCAAGCGCCGGGATCCCGACTCGCAGCTCGTGCAGGCTGTCGGTCAGACCGAAGCCCGGACGGTTCAGCGTCCGCCGGGCGGCGTCGCGCGACTCGAGCGACGAGTGCCCCATCTGGCTTTCGCTCGGGTCGGCCAGGCGCAATTGGATTCGCGCCGTGGCGTTTTGCAACAGACTCTGCCGCTGCCCGTGGATCCAGCCGCCGGCGCTGCACATCACGTGCACCCCGTACTCGGGACCGCGGCTGCTCAACGAGATGATGCGATCACCCAGGACAGTGTCCTTCGAATACACGTCGTCGTAGTCGTCCACCACCACGAACACATCGCCGAAGGGATCGTTGGGGTCGGTACCGCCCAGCCCGTCACTGCCCGGCGCGAACCGGCGCTCGCGGAAGCCGTCGAGGTCGATCTTCAGCCGCCGGAACGAGTCCTCGCGCGCGTCGATCAACGCGTCCATGCTGCTCAAGATCCGCTCGATGCCCTCGGCGTCCTTCGGCGACACGATGTCGGTGACGTGCGGCAGTGACGCCACCTGGGCCAGGGTCGCACCGCCGATGCAGAAGAACGTCACGCGCGCCGGGTTGTACATCGTTGCGGCAGAGCACATCAACGTCATCAGGGTGGTCGTCTTGCCGCGTTGCTTGGCGCCCACCACGATGACATTGCTGCGCAGCGCATCGACGGCGTGCACGATCTGCTTGGACTCCTCGGGGATGTCCATGACGCCCACGGGGAACATCAGGCCCGCGTTCTGGCCGTAGTCGACATGCCACGGCTTGCCGCGGTAGGCCGACACCAGAATGTCGACGGGCTCGGGGTCCTCCAGCGGCTCCAGCCACGGCCGGCGCGGCGACCGGTGCGGGACGTCGTGCATCGACTCGCGCAGGACGTCGACGATCTTCTTCCGCTTGAATCCGTCATCGTGGTAGAGGAATTCGTCGGGTTCGGTGTCTGCGGCGGCAGCCGCTTCCAGGGCCGCGGCGTCGGATTCCTCGAGCGGTTGGAACTGCCAGTTGTACAGCCGCGGCTTCGTCAGGGTCATGTCGACGGTGGTCGCGACCTCCTTGCCCTTGGGCACTACGAAGGGAGCCGACAGATAAAAGCAGCGGAACGGTTCGAGATCTCGCGGCCCCACCTTCAGCAGGGCGAAGCCGTTCTCTTTCGACGGCAGGTGGTAGGCGGCGTCCGATCCGATCACCTCGCGGCTGTCGTCGCCGGACTCAGCGCGCAACGCGATCCGGAACGCGATGTTGGACTTGACCTTCTGCAGCGACGACAGGTCCAGCCGCTGCCCGCCCAACATGAAGAAGACGTTGGCGCCACGGCCTTCCTGGCCGATGTGGATGATCAGGTTGATCCACTTCTCGTGATTGGCAAAGAGTTCCAGGTATTCGTCGACGATGACGAGCAGGACCGGCACCGGCGGCAAGTCCCGTCCGGCCAGCCGGATCTCTTCGTAGTCGTTGGCGTCGCGGGCGCCCACCGAGGTGAACAGTTCGTAGCGTTGCTTGATCTCGCCGTCGATGACCCGGCGCATCCGTTCGGCCAGGTGCCGCTCGTCCTTGCCGAGGTTCGACAGGGCGGCCACCACATGCGGGAGGCCCAGGATGTCCTGGGCCGCCGACTCGAACTTCATGTCGACGAAGATGACGTTGAACGTCTCCGGCGAGTGCGTCAGCGCGATGCCGTAGACCAACGACAGGAAGAACTCCGACTTTCCCGACCCGCTGGTGCCGATGACGACCGAGTGAAATCCGAAGCCGCCGAAGTCTTTCGCGCGGATGATGATGTTCTGCAGCTCGCCGGTGGGTTTCGCACCGACGGGGATCTCACACCACCTCTCGTCACCGCGGCCACGCCGCTCGGCCCACAACCGGTCGACGTCCAATTGGCGGGGATCGACGATGCCCAGCGCCCGCAGCAACTCGGTGGCACCGCCGGTCGAATCGGCGATCTCGCTACGCGTGGTCGGCGACCAGCGCGCCATCGCCCGCGCATACCGGTAGGCGCGGTGGATCGACAACTGGTCGGCGTGGGCGAAGAACTTGTCGCGCACCCGAAGCAGGGGTGCCGGGCGGCCGTCTTCGCCGTCCGCGTCGTAGCCGTTCCGGCCGAATTTGACTTCGCCGTTGACGGGTGCGGCGTGCCGCTCGCCCATCTCGAAGACCTGGTCCTGCGCGAAGCCCACGCCGGTGCCGACTCGGGATGCGATGCGCAGCAGGGTGATTCCGGCCTTGCCGACCTGCCCGACCACGCTCTCCCACGCGTCGGGGCTACCGGTGTTGTCGTCGACGATCACCAGGTGTGGTCCCAGATCCACCGTGTCGCCGCCGGTTTCAAGCGCCGATCCCATCGCGCTCGGGCTGGCCGCCGCGGGGGGCGTCCAGGCGCCACGCTTTCCCTTCATATGGAGTTCGGCGCCGAGGGTCTCCTCCAGCTCCTCGGGCGTGGTGAACACCAGGCGCCGCCAGCCGCACGCATCGAACAGCTCGTCGTGCAGATTGTGCGGAAGCCACACCATCCACGACCACACCTCGGGACTGCGGGTGACCACCATCAATTTCAGGTCGCGCGGGTTGTGGAACACCGCCAGCGAGCACAACACCGAACGCATCAGCGAGCGCAGCCGGTCCAGGTCGTCGCCGACAAAGCTGAAGCCCGGCGCCGACCTCAGGTTGACCACCTTGGCGATGTCGCGAATCTTGCGCTGCTCCAAGATGAAATCGCGCAGTGCCTGTCCGGTGACGGGTTCGAGCTCCTCATCGGAGGCGATGTCGGGCCACGTCACCGACAACACCGAGTCGGGCGCGTGCTGCACCCCGGTGCCCAACCGCACCTCCAGGAAATCCACGTCGCCGCGGCCGCGTTCCCACATCCGCGGCCCGCCGATGATGGCCCCGAGCCCGCGCGGATCGGAGTGCAACGCGTTCTGCCATTCCCGCTGCGCGCACACCGCGGTCTGGATCTCGTCGCGGTTCGTGTCGAGGTCGCGCAAGTAGCGGCGGCGGCCCTTTTCCATTTCGCCCCAGGTGATCTTGCGCGCGCGTCCGAAGCGGCCGGAAAACGCCAGCATGCTGAACGCGCCGATACCCATTAGAGGGAAGAACCCGGTGGAGAGACTGCGGACGCCCGACACATAGAGCATGACAATGGTGCCGATGAGCGCCACGATCAGCGCCGGCACCCCGATCATCACCCAGATGTTGCGTGGCTCGCGCTCCGGCAAGGCGATCGGCGCATTCGGTGCTACCCGAACGGGTTTCGGCGGCTCGATCTTTTCCCGGTTGATGGGAAACGCTTTCTTGGACATCCCCTAGCCTCCCGCCTTCGCTGATGTCGTCACCACGGCCGCCTTGCCCAGCGCCGGCACCGTGTCACGCGCCACGAGCGCCGCTTCCCGCGACAACGCCGGGCCCGCAGCGAAAGTGCGCAGCAACGGCCACGGCGCCTGCACCGCCGAGGCCGGATCGAGCCCGAGCGCGCGCATCGTGTCGTCGTTGGCGGCGATGCCGAACCGCACGCCGTTGTCCGACACCCAGAACAACGACTCGCGGGAATCCGACGTGATGACCCCGCTGGTCGAGGTGACGAAGTTGGCCGCGCCCGGCAGCACCAGCACCTGGTTGGCGACCACCGATGCAGGGTCGCGGTCGTCGCGCACCAGATGCACGATCCGATCGTCCAGGTACGAGTACACCGGAAGGCCCCGCCCGTTATAGATGACGACGCGGGCCTGCGGATCCGTGGAGCCCTTCTCCCAGCCGACGCAGGTGGTCGGATTCGCCGCCGTGTCAACGAAATTCAGCCGCTTCGTCGGGTAGTAGTCCACGGCCAGCGAGTTCACCTGGGGGATGTTCACCAACACGTCGGGGGTCACCACGCGGGGTGCCGTCGACCCGTACGAGTTCGCGCTGCGGAGCAGATCGGCGACGAAGCTCGTGATCTTTTGCACCCCGTCGGGCAGGAGCACGTAGAACTGCTTGCCACCACCGGCGGTTTGGGCCTGTAACACCGCGCCCACCTGCGAGCCCGAGACCCATGTCGACGGCGCGCCTGCCTGCGGCACGTCCGGGACGCGCAGCGGCTCGGTTGCGGGGAGTCCGTCGTAGAGTGCGCGCGAAATCTCTACCGGCGACGTCACTCCGGGGTCCAGGCCCAGGCTGAGGGTGATTGCCCTACTGGCCGGATCGACCTGCGAGCGTTTGCCGCCCCAGATCACATACGTATTGCCCTCGAACGTCACGAGGACTCCCGCATCGTCGGCCAGCGGGGTCGCGCGGCCGCCGCCGTCGAGCGTGCCCGCGATTGACGTGACGACCGGCTTCTCCCCGCTGCGCGGGCGCCCGGCCGTATCGCACACGGCCCAGGCCGAAATCGCGCCACGATTCACCGGCATCGCCGCCGGCGCGCCCGGGATACCGATGAGCGGCCCGGTCGGATACTTCGCGATCTCGCTGCGCTTCACCCATGTCGGTGGGTTCGCCGTTCCGGTGGCCAGGCGGGCGGACGTCAGGTTCAGGGCGGGATAAAGCCGGCCGTCGATGCGAGCGTAGAGCGCACCGGAGTCGCGGTCGCCGATGATTGCCGATTCACCCACTGCGCCAGTCGGTTTCAGGACGTTCAGCAGCATCATCCAACCGGCGCCGATCGCCACCAACAAGATCGACAACACCAGCGCGGCGGTCTGCTTGCGGTCGTCATGCTTCATCCGCACCGAGAACCGGGTGGTCGCCGCGCGCAGCCGTCGGTTGTAGAACAGGTGACCCGAATTCTGGTCGCGGTTCGACAAACTCAGCGGCATGGTCAATACCCCTTAGGTGATCGGCGCGGATCGGCCTGCTGAATCCGATCGGCCAAATTCGACGCGTCCGCGGCGACGTGATAGCGGCCCATCGCGTAGTTGATGAACGCGCACGCCTGCGCCACCAGATTGTGGATGTCGCGTGACGTGCCCGGCTGGTGGTAGGCCGCGAAGGTGGGCCCGATGAATTGCCAGGCGCCTTTGCTCGGGGTGCCGCGCGCCGCGTTGGAGTCCCAGTCGTTGACGGCGTTGGCGTTGTAGTTGGATTCGCGGCGTGCCACCAGATCCATGCCGCGCTCCCAGCGGGCACGCGCGGCCGGGTCGTGAATGCCCTTGATATCCAGGGCTTTGCGAATCGCCGCCAGGACCGCCGCCCGCCCGCTGCCCTGGTCGCCTCGCATCGCCGCCCGCCTTTGCCGGTAGCGCAACCGCCTTATTCGATGCGCCAGGAGCCGTGCGCGCCGGCGCGAGTTCAGGATGTGCCGGTGCTGGGTGCGCAGCCTCGCCGCCATCCGGGCCATCGCCTCGCGACGCGCCATCGGGGTGTCGGCCGGCGTGGCGTCGGCCTTCGCGTCTTCCAAGACCGCCCGGGTCGCCGTCCTTGCCTGCGTGTGGTCGTCCCGCGCGGTCGCGAGGATCTGTGCCAGCTCACGGTCGGTGTCCGCGGAGCGGCGGGCTTCGTCCAGCGAGCGCCTCGAGCGTGTGGCCGCCGCGCTGGGCAGGCCAGCGGTTATGACCTCGGGCTGTTCGGGGGTGCTGACGCTGGGGGCGGCGATGGTGTGGGCGTCGAACAGCGCATGCCCGCGAGACAATGCCGTCACCGCCTGCATCAGCGGATCAGTCAACGACTGCCCCACCCTGATCCCCTTTTTCCCACACCCTCTGGCCGCGAAAAATCCGTACTCAATAGCATGCACGAATAAGCAGATCCGCTGTCAATATCGAGTGACCCTACTGCCGTGCGTATGGCCGGACCACTCACCTTGAGCTGGAGCGGGGATGGCTTGCGGTGCCCTTATTCCTTTGCCTCGTCCTCGGTCGGCATGATCACGATCCGTCGGTTCGGCCGGTTGGTCACGACCGTGGGTTTGTCCTCGCCGGGTTTGGGCCCGGGCGGGCTCGGCGGCATCGTGAGGCGGCCCTTGACGGGCTGGCCGTTGGGGACGCCCGGCGCCGAGATGCGCTTCTCCGGCGGCTTCTCTTTGCTGCCCTCACCGTGGGCGCCCATCGCGCCAGGCGGCATCATTCCCATACCGCCCATACCGGTCTGGCCCCCCACGGTCGGCGCGCCGCTAACCGGCGGGGCCATGGCGGCCTTGGCCGCCCCGGCGGGAGTCGTCGGCGGGGACGATGTCGGCACGGGTGGCGGACCCAGCGAGCTGGCCGGGGTGGTGCCACCGCCGCCGCCGAGGCCCCCGCCGCCGCCGCCCAAGCCGCCGCCGGCTCCGGCTCCCGCGCCTGGGCCGACGCTGTCGACAAGATGAGCGTCGCTCGCGAGCCCGGCTCCGTGGGCACCTTGAACCGCGCTCATCAGCGGCTGGATGGCGCTCTGGCCGGCCTGCATCGCTTGCTGCGGTAGCTGCGTGAGCGGCTGCATGATGCCGCCGACCGCGCCGCCGAGCGCACCCGTGATGCTTTGCAGCATCTGCTGCATCATCTGCGGGGCTTGCTGACCGATGTTCTGCATCTGCTGCTGTGATTCAGCTTCGTTCGCAGGGAATTTCGCCGCCGCGTCGGCGGCGTGGGCTCGGCGGTCCGCGTCCGCGGCCGCGGCGTCAGCTGCGTCTTTCGGCACCCCGGCGTTGCCGGCGGTTTCAACGATTCCCCGCCACCCGTCGGTCGGGCTGGTTCCACCGGATGACAGGGGAAACGGCATCGGCGTTGGCGCTTCAGGCATGCCGACTAACCCTCCCACTACGGCTGGAGCATTTTTGACGGTGCCATCGCCCCCGGTCATGCCTCTCACCTCCGCCCCGTTTAGAACCGCCTGGTGCCAACTGCCGCACCTGATTGGCTATCGCACCATTTTGGCACATTGCGCTCGGATCGGTATTCACGTCGCGGGCCGCATGCCCCTCACGCCCTATGCGCCAGCCTGATGGCTGATTACCTCGAACCACGCCATGTGGTAATTCGCGAGGTATTCGTGCCCGTCGATCAGAGCCTCAATTGCCGCAAGCAGCATCCAATCCCCGACGGCGGCCGCGGCATAATCCGGGTACGCCGTAAGCACCGAATTCTGAATCTCGACCAAGCAGTTGCGCAGGAGTTCGGTTTCCTTTTCAAGTACGCCGGTCTTCCGTACGGCCGGCGCGGCAATAGCCTGCGCAATTCGCGGCAGGCCATCACGACGACGCACGGCTTCCACCAGGGCCGGTCCGAGTTCGTCTACCCGCGGGGCGGCTGATCGGGCCAGTCGATCACCGCTCAGCGTGGGAGCCTCCGGGTCCGATTCAGCCACGTAGGTGTTGTGCTCGTGAGCGGCGGCGACAACGACGGCCCCCAACAAGTCCACCACGGTCGCATCGCGGCGGCGCGCGGCCGGCTCGAGCAGGGTGACGTGGGCGGGCAGCCGGACGTGAGGCGGGATCCACCCGCCGGCGAGGTCGGTCACCAACAGGCTGGTGGTGCCGTCGTCACGCAGTCCGGCCGCCCACGAAAGTCGCGGCTCCTGGCGGGCCACCGCATCGACGATCCGCTGCAGCCGCTGCTGCTCGGCCGCTCGGCTGGATACCGCGCCGGCGGTCGCGCCGGTTGCCGCGGACATTGCTGACGCGCCGACCATGCCCGACGAGCTCGCGCCCGCCTGCCCGGCGGCGGCTCCCGAAGCGGAGCGTTCCACCGGTGAAACCACCGGTCCGCCCGCGGACGGGGATGAGGCCGGGGACGGTGCGACCGGCGCGCCCGAGACGGGTCCCGTCGGGGTTGTCGGCGTTGCAGTGGGGGCCGCGACTGATGGGCGCAGGTCGGAGCCATAAGCGGGCAATGGTCCAGCCGGGACACTGGGGCCGCCAGCTACCGGCGCTGCCGATCCCGACCAAGATCCGCCCGTCATTACTGGAGCTACCGGGGTGGCTCCCCCGGTGGTCGGCGGTGCGGGAGCGGCTGGCGGGGGCGCGTCGACAGGAGTGCCCGCCGGAATGAAAGCCCCGGCGCTGGGTGCGGTCGGGGCCACCGGCGGCGGCGTCCCTGCCGGTGGCCCCGCCTGTGGGTTACCCGCTCCAGATTCCATCGCGTTGATTGCACCCGACGAAATCCCTTGCGCACCTGCCCCGGCCGGCTGCCCCGTCGCCATGCCGGAAGCGAACGATTGCGCCAGGTTTGGCGGCGCTCCTTGCCCAAAGCCCGCTGCTGGAACGGAACCGCCTGCGGATACGCCCGACATCCCAGAAGCCATTGATCCACCGCCACCCGGCAACGAAACACCAGTCGAAGCAGCCGGCGGTCCAATCGACGACGGCCCGCCGGCGAATCCGCCAGATCCAAGTGGTGGTGGTCCGTGGGCGATCGCACCCGGTCCTCCCCCCGGGGTACTCCCCGTACCGCTGAACCCTCCAGCGGCGAGCGGGGCCGGTTGCGGCTCATGGCTGCTTGCGGCGGATACGTTCGATGGACCCATGCCACGACCGCCGGAACTGAGTCGTCCGCCTGTCAAGTCGCCCTGGCTGATCGGCCGCGGTGGTAAGGCATTACCCGTATCGAAGCCATTTTGACGCGCCCACGTTCGGGCGTCACCACCAAAGCCCTCAGCATCGAGAATCTTCTGGGTTGCAGTCATAAGTTTGTCGCCCGCCATCATGCTCGCGTTCGCGGCATCGCCGTTGCAGCGCAACTGAACGGCCTGCACCTCCGCGACTTGCTCTGGCAGCGGCTTGTTTGACGCCAGAATTTGATCTATCTCGCTATTGCCTGTATTCGCTATGTCTGACAGTCGACTTCGTAGATAGTCAATCGCGTCAGCCCCCAAATTGAAGGCTCCCGCCTTCGCCTGGTACTTCTCGGCAAGATCCAAATGAAACTTTTCACCATCTTGGTATCTAGATATGAGGTCGTCCGCCGTGTGGCCCTGGTTATGTGCCGCTATTGTCATCCATTGACCGCGCAGGTCTTGCGAAAACAACTGCTGCTCCGCGCATGCTTGGCTCCAATGCTGAGCGGCACCGCGCAGAGTCGCTGACGGCATCGGCCACCACGGTCCAATCAACGCCGGTGTCCACTTACCAGGCGGAAGGTCAACCGCCACTGCATACCTTGTTCATAGCGGCATCTTTCGCAATTGCATCGTTAAGTGCCGCCTGATAATCAGCTTCAGTCGCAACTCCGGCGCTGCCCTTCGCTGTTAGGGTTCCGTACGCCATCGCAAGAGCATGCGCCGCATCCCGGTGCTTGGTGTCTAGAACAGGATTAGCCGCCGCCATCTCAAGCAGCAGGGCGCCATTGGTTGTTGCGAGGCGTGCTAGCGCTTTATCTGTTCCCGCCGTGTCGACCTGGGCCGCCTGAGCCGCCAGTTTGTAAACGTTACATAGTTGCTGTTGAGCGGTGGCAACTTCCGTAGGGCCAGGTGTCGGTGCTGTCGCGGCTGCCGACGGACTCGTAGCGGTCGGTCGCGCAAGGGCCACTGTTAGGGCTGCGATAGCTATAGCAGCTGTCAACGCCACGGCGATCGCCAGCCAGGGGCGCGGCTGGGACGCCGGTCTGCCCAAATAGTTCGGCGGCCAATTCGCAATGGGCGGCTGGGCGGCCGGACCCTCACCGGGCCCCCAAGTCTGGTTCCCCACGATCACCCTCCTGGAAGTCCACGGACCCTGGTTTGCGGTCCCCCATTATCCGTCTTCCGCCCCGCCCATAGTGGAGCAAAGGAACCGCGGAGTGTGCAATTCACCGCAACGCGCCCGTTCCGTTGCCTTTCAAGGCTTGTATGACACATGCCGGGTGCGACACAAACCCACAGCGTCCCATCAGCCTCGGGCGTTACTGCATTCGTCAATGGCTCGGTGTGCCGACAAGCGTAGTCATCGCCAAGCCGTAACGGGGTTATACAGTGCTCGATGAAGCCAACCTCGTCGCTCAATGAGACAGTCGGACGTCGAACCTCAGAAGGTCAGCCGCCGCAGACTTTTTTCATCGCGCCATCGGCGGCATCGACTTGGGACACCGCCGACTGCCATGCCGGATCGTTGCTGCCGTTCACCACGCTGCCAACAGCAGTCAGATCACGGTACGTACGAGCGAGGGTTAAGGCGGCGGAGCGGTCATCCGGCTTGAGAGCGGGAACTGCCGCTGCCGCTTCGAGCATTATTGCTCCGTTCGCCGTGGCAATGCGGGCAAGCGCTGTCCCCCCGCCGTTAGATTCAATCTGCACCGCCCGCGCGGCGCGCGAATACGCGTCGCACAGTTGTCGCTGAGCGGCAGCGGTGTCAGCAGCGGAGTAGGTAGGCGCCGCCGAAGCCGTTGACGACGGTCCCGAGGCCGTTGGCCTTGTGAGGGCCACAACAAGCGCAGCTATGGCTGCGATAAGGGCGATCGCAGCCAGGGCAATCCCTGGCCATGAGCGTGAGCGTTGTGGAGGCTGAGTCGAATACGGCGGTGGCCACTGAACGGGTTGCCCCCCAGGTAATCCCCTCCCAAAGTTAGGAGTGAGGTCCTCTGCCATATGCCCTCCCAACAGCCCGTCGGCACGCTCGCGACTAAGTTTCGCGCTGCTAGTGCGTCTCCACCTCGATCTTGAACAGTCGCACGGCTTCGCTCACACTCGCCAGAGCCGCGTAAGCGTCAACTGCATCGTTGGCCCCCGAGCTCCTGCATCTTCAAGCGCATGGTCCAACCGGGTCTCGGAAGCTGGTTGACGCATTCCTGTGCATATGGTGCTCGGTTTTGGCTGTGCCGCAGAACGTCTGCAATTGAACGTGCTCGAAGTCTGAGTAGCGCGCCCACCGGCAGATCACCCGCCACCGCAAACGCTCTTCATCGCAGTGTCCTTAGCGTTGACATCGTCGGCCGCCGATCGCCAGGCAGGGTCGTCGCGCTGTACCAAACTTGCTAAGACCTGCGCGTTGCTATACGCCTCAGCCAGGGCAAGTGCGGCAGCTCGGTCGCCGGGCGGGAGCGCCGGAGCAGAGTTCACCGCATGTTCAAGGGTCACTGCACCATTAACCGTGGCAATGCCGGCATAAGCCGGGTTGTCGCCATTGGTATCGATTTGGACGGCACGCGCGGCCACGTTGTAGATGTCGCATAGCTTCCGGTGCGCGGCAGCCGACTCCGCCGCTGTATACGTCGGTGCCGCAGACGTGGTCGGTGAGCCAGGGGCCGAGTCATTGGTAGACCGTGTAGCCGCCACAACTAGGGCAACAGCGCCCAGCAGAACGGCGATCGATGCCAGTGCAATCGCCGGCCATGTCCGTGGACGCTTCGAGGGCGCAGGTGGATAGGGCGGCTGCCACTGACTCGGCGGCGGGGCATTTGGCGGTTCCCCACCAAAGTTTGGAGGCAGATCCCCCATGCAGCCCTCCTCAAAATCGCCTCAGCCCGTAGCACCATTCTGTTGAATCATCCACGGGCATTGATCGACACCACACCGGAAGGACCGCTTCAAAACGATCCCGGTGTTGGAACACTGCTCTTCCGCACCGGGAGCCGATCCAGTCTGGTGATCAGACCCGCGACGATGAGCCGTTGGCCCCCGGCCGCAATGCCTGCATTTCGCTGGCGTTGTTCTCGTCCATGCTGGTGAACCCCTTGGCCGCGTGATGAGCCTTCGAACCCACATCGGTCAGCGTCCGCTGGTGGCCCTGCAGGGTCTGCACGTGCTGCGTATGCGCGGCGGTGATCGCCGAATGGAACGAATCGGCCGCGGCGAAGTCGCCGAACATCCCCGACCCCAGCGGTCCCCGCGCGAGCTGATCCGCTCCCTCTTGCGCGTGCCCGCCCGCACGATGCGAATCGTTGCCTCCGGAGTGCAATAGCGCTGGGTCGACGAACATTGCCACCCCTTTCAATCGATCGCCGCGGATACCCGCGCCGCTATTGACCAGGCTAAATAGCCCAGCGGCAGTGGTCAATTCACCCTTGCCGCTGCCGCCCTCACAGCGTGCTAGCGCCGTCGGCGAGGCCGTCACCGTCCGAATCGCTCAGCCGCACATTCCACTTACCATCGCCATCGGTATCGACGTAGCCGGTGACACCGTCCGCATCGGCGCACAGCACCCGGTCGGCCAGTCCGTCGCCGTCGATATCGAAGAGCTGATCGTCGGCGCGGCCCTGGCCGTCGAAGTCCACTAGCGGTCCGCCGGTGTGCTCGACGCCGTCAAGCCCGAACCACCGAAGCTGGCGTCCGTGGTCCGTGGGTATCCCCCACGTCCCGGACCCGTCGTCGGTGAAGTACGCCTCGGGAGTGCCGTCGTTGTCGAGGTCGAGCGCCGCGTGATCGGCGATGCCATCGCCATCGAGGTCCGCGAGCGCGTCGTCGTGCAATCCATCGCCGTCGAAGTCCAGCCCGAAAGCGTCGAGCCGGCCGTCGCCGTCGAGGTCAAGGTCGAGGTCGCGGTGCCAGATATCCGCCGTGCCGTCGTCGCCACTTAAGCAGTAGTCCACGAAACATGGGACGCGAGATCACCGTTACGGGTTCCCGCGCGATTGCCACCAGCTCAGCAGTTCCGCGGTCGCCTCTTCGGTCGTCAACGGCCCGCGCTCCAGGCGCAGCTCTTTGAGGAAGCGCCATGCCTCGCCGACCTGCGGGCCGGCGGGAATGTCGAGCAGCTTCATGATCTGGTTGCCGTCCAGGTCCGGGCGGACGCGGGCCAGATCCTCTTGGGCGGCCAGCTCGGCGATCCGCGCCTCCAGCCGGTCATAGCTGGCCTGCAGCCGCGCGGCCCGGCGCTTGTTACGCGTCGTGCAGTCGGCGCGCACCAGCTTGTGCAGTCGCGGCAGCAGCGGCCCGGCATCGGTGACGTAGCGGCGCACCGCGGAATCGGTCCACTTCCCCTCGCCGTAGCCGTGGAACCGCAGGTGCAGATACACCAGCTGGGAGACGTCGTCGACCATCTGTTTGGAATACTTCAACGCCCGCAATCGCTTTCGGGCCATCTTGGCGCCGACGACTTCGTGGTGGTGGAAACTCACGCCGCCGTTGGCTTCGTGCCGCCTGGTGGCCGGCTTGCCGATGTCGTGGAGCAGCGCGGCCCAGCGCAGCACCAGATCCGGCCCGTCATCCTCGAGGGCGATCGCCTGCCGCAGCACCGTCAGCGAATGCTGGTAGACGTCCTTGTGCTGATGGTGTTCGTCGATGGCCATCTGCATCCCGCCGACCTCGGGCAGCACCACCCCACCCATGCCGGACTGCACCAGCAGGTCGATGCCGGAGACGGGGTCGTCGCCGAGAAGCAACTTGTCCAGCTCGGCGGCCACCCGCTCGGCGCTGATCCGGGCCAGCTCGGGAGCCATCTCCTCGATCGCCTCGCGCACCCGCGGGGCGACGGCGAAGCCGAGCTGCGAGACGAACCGCGCCGCGCGCAGCATCCGCAGCGGATCGTCGCCGAACGACACCGACGGAGCCGCCGGGGTGTCCAGCACCCGCTCGCGCAGCGCCGCCAAACCGCCGAGGGGATCGAGGAATTCACCCGGCCCGTCGGGCGTGATGCGCACGGCCATCGCGTTTGCCGTGAAATCGCGGCGCACCAAATCGTCTTCGAGGCGTTCGCCATACTGCACCGCAGGTTTCCGCGAGACCTGGTCGTAGGCGTCGGCGCGGAACGTGGTGATTTCCAAGCGATGCTCGCCCTTGCCCACACCCACGGTGCCGAAATCGATGCCGGTGTCCCACAAGTTATCGGCCCACCGCCGCAAGATCTCTTGGATCTGCTCCGGGCGGGCGTCGGTGGTGAAGTCCAAGTCGGGACTGAGCCTGCCCAGCACGGCATCTCGCACCGAGCCGCCGACGAGGTACAACTCGTGCCCCGCCGCGTCGAACGCCGAGCCCAGCTCGCGCAACATGGGCGCCTGTTGATTCAGGGCGACCGCGGCGGCGGCAAGCAGCTCGACATCGGCTTCGGACACGTTCGATCAGCGTAGTCGGCCGGGGCCGAAAAGCCCGTGTGAGGAGGCTCGCACGGGCTCGCGCCATCACCGGCACGCGCCCAAGGTGAATTGACCGGCCGACGTGCGGTAGTAGCGTCACGCGCCACGGGAAGGATCCTAAAGCAGCAAATATGCCGAGTTCTGAGCCAATGAATTTCTTCGACGCCCGCGCTTGGCGCACGGCGACATGGTCGGCACCCTTTGTCGTTCAACTGATACTGGCAATGTTGCTCGTCGCGATGTGGCTGCTGGGTAAGTGGCCGTTCGACACGCGTGGTCCGTATGCCGGTGAGCGCGCATGGATGCTGACTTCCACCGTTCTGACGACATTGGTGTCGCTTCTTATCGGCGCCGCGTTCCTGAGGTCGACGTCACCACGTAATCGCGGTCTTGGCATCAGCATCTTGAGCTGTTCGGCCGTCGTGCTCGCGGGCGGAACGGCTTTCGCTTATCTTGTCCTGCGCTGAAAGGCCACCGATGACAGACCAACCTCTAGTCAATCGCTATGGGGCCCTGACTTTCGCAGTAGCGATAGCCCACGTCTTCGCGGTGGATTTCGTCACCTGGCTCTTTGTTTTGCCCATGTGGCCCTTGGTGATTGTCGTTCTGCCGGTGACGCTGGCATACATCGGCGTCAGCGCCCTCATCGCGCGGACATCGGGCAGATGCGGTCAGATCGGCCGCGGAATGATGGTCGGCAGCCTGTCGGGGCCACTCTCGCTGGTGATCTTCATTCCCGCTTTCGTTATCGCCGCAGCAATCGGCCCGATCTGACCAGACACACTCGGACCTGAGCCATCGCGCGCCTCGCTAGCGGCGAGTATGTCCTGGGAGCAGATGGCGTGCCAGCTACTATCGCTTGGGTGTCGGACGGCGAACAAGGCAAGCCACGCAGGCGCCGGGGGCGGCGGCGCGGTCGTGGCGCTGCGAGTTCTACCGAGAACCAGACGAACGGCCAAGCCCCCGCCGACTCGACGCCGACGAAATCGCGCCGATCCCGTTCGCCTCGCCGCGGACCGGACCGGCTGCGGACCGTGCACGAAACCTCCGCCGGAGGACTGGTCATCGACGGGCTCGACGGGCCCCGGGACTCTCAGGTCGCGGCACTCATCGGCCGCATCGATCGCCGGGGACGAATGCTTTGGTCGTTGCCCAAGGGGCACATCGAACTCGGTGAGACCGCAGAGCAGACCGCTATAAGGGAAGTCGCCGAAGAGACCGGCATCCGCGGCAGCGTGCTGGCCGCGCTCGGACGCATCGACTACTGGTTCGTCACCGACGGCCGCCGGGTCCACAAGACCGTGCACCACTATTTGATGCGCTTCTCCGGCGGCGAGCTGTCCGACGAGGACCTCGAGGTGGCCGAGGTGGCCTGGGTGCCGATGCACGAGCTGCCGTCGAAGCTGGCCTACGCCGACGAACGTCGACTGGCCCGAGTGGCCCACGAGCTGATCGACAAGCTCCAAAACCACGGCCCCGCCGCCCTGCCGCCGCTCCCACCGACCTCTCCCCGACGCCGCCCGCAGACGCACTCGCGCACCCGGCATGCCGACAAGCCGGCGACCAGCCGGAAGAACGGCCACGGGCCAGGGCCGTGACGGCGCCCCGACTCTGCTTGTTACGCCTCGCGGCGGTGATCGGCATCGTGGCCGGGTTCGCGATGCTCACCGCGCCCGTCATGCCGCGCGCGGGCGCAGGCGAGCCGGGCGTGACACCGTTCGTCCGCGTCCGCATCGACCAGGTCACCCCGGATGTGGTCACCACGTCCAGCCAACCCATCGTCACCGTCAGCGGCATGGTGACCAACATCGGCGACCGCCCCGTCCGCGACGTCATGGTCCGCCTCGAACACGCCGGGGCGGTCACCGCGTCCACGGGATTGCGGACCACCTTGGACGGCGAGACCGACGGGTATCAGCCGGCCGCCGATTTCCTGACGGTCGCTCCAGAACTGCAACGCGGCCAAGAAGCCGGCTTCACGCTGTCGGCGCCGCTGCGCTCGTTGACTAAACAGTCCCTGGGTGTCGAGAAGCCCGGCATCTACCCGGTCCTGGTCAACGTCAATGGCACACCCGATTACGGCGCCCCCGCCAGGCTCGACAACGCGCGCTTCCTGTTGCCGGTGGTCGGTGTACCCCCTGACCAGGGCAGTGATCTGGGCTCCGCCGTCGCGCCCGACACCTCCAAACCCGTGTGGATCACCATGTTGTGGCCATTGGCCGACCGGCCCCGGCTGGCCCCCGGCGTGCCCGGCGGCACCATTCCCGTGCGCCTGGTCGACGACGACCTGGCCACCTCTCTGGCCAGCGGCGGCCGGCTCGACATCTTGCTGTCCGCGGCCGAAGTAGCCACCAGCCACGACGTCGACCCGGACGGCGCGGTCGGCCGGGCGTTGTGTTTGGCCGTCGACCCCGACCTGCTCGTCACCGTCAACGCGATGACCGCCGGCTATGTGGTGACCGATCCGCCCGAGGGCCCCGGTCAGCTTCCGGGCACTCTGACCCACCCGGGTGCCGGACAGGCCGCAGCGACCGAATGGCTCAACCGGCTGCGTGCCCTCGCCCGCCGCACCTGTGTCGCGCCGTTCCCCTACGCGCAGGCCGACCTGGACGCCCTGCAACGCGTCAACGACCGCGGGCTGAGCGCCGCGGCGACCACTGACGTCAACAGCATCGTCGACCGCATCCTGGACGTGCCGTCCGTGCGCGGCGCCACTCTGCTGCCCGATGGCCCGCTGACCAACCGCGCGGTCAACCTGCTCGGCGCCAACGAAGCCACCGTCGCCGTTGCCGCCGCCGACCTGTCCGCCTCCGATGCGCAGGGATCCTCCGATGCCACCGTCGACACCGCACCGCGGCGGCTGTCCCCGCAAGTGGTGGTCGCGCCGTTCGACCCGGCGGTTGGGGCCGCGCTGGCCGGGGCGGGAAACTCTCCCGCCGCCCCAACCTACCTGGACTCGTCGCTGACGGTCCGGCTCGCGCATGACTCGGCGACCGCACGCCGCCAGGACGCATTGGGCTCCATGTTCTGGCACGCCTTGCGCCACGATGACGCGCCCCGCACCCAGATCCTGGTCCCGCCGGCGACGTGGAATTTGCAGGCCGACGACGCCCACGTGATCTTGACCGCGCTCACCACCACCATCCGGTCCGGTCTCGCGGTACCGCGGCCGCTGCCGGCGGTGGTTGCCGAGGCCAACCAGGCTGGACAAGCCGGTACGGAGCAGTCCGAGCCGGCCGGGGCATACACCTCCGTGCGCGGCCGATTCGGCGACGACGTGACCGCCGCCGTGGCCGGCCAGGTCGGCCGGCTGTGGGGTCTGACGTCGGCGCTGAGCACCGACGAGCGCACCGGGCTGACCGGCATCCAGTACACCGCGCCGCTGCGCGAAGACATGCTGCGCGCGCTCAGCCAGTCCGAACCGCCCGACACCCGCAACGGAATGGCCCAGCAGCGTTTGGCCGTCGTCGGCAAGACGATCAACGACCTGTTCGGCGCGGTCACGATCGTCAACCCTGGCGGTTCCTACACCCTGGCCACCGAGCACAGCCCCCTACCGCTCGCGCTGCACAACGGCCTGGCCGTCCCCATCCGGGTGCGGCTGCAGGTCGACGCCCCACCGGGGATGACAGTCACCGACGTTGGCCAGATCGAATTGCCGCCCGGATACCTGCCGCTGCGGGTGCCGATCGAAGTGAACTTCACCCAGCGGGTCGCCATCGACGTGACGCTGCGAACCCCGGAGGGCTTGCGGCTGGGTGAGCCGGTTCGCCTGTCGGTGCATTCCAACGCCTACGGCAAGGTGCTGTTCGCCATCACCATGACCGCTGCCGCCGTGCTGATGTTGCTGGCCGGCCGGCGCCTGTGGCACCGCTTCCGCGGCCAACCCGACCGCGCCGACCTGGACCGGCCGGACCCGCCCGGAGCCAGATCCGCGCACGCGGACGACCACACCGACGATCGGGTCGAGCAAGAGCATCGAGTATGAAACCCGCCCACCGGCAGGCCGCACCGCAACATCCCCGCCCGGCACAGCCGCCGCGGCGCCCCCGAAGCACGGGCTCGCCACCGACGGGTCCGCTGCCGCCCGTCCCAGCGGGGATCGATCGCCGGCGACCCGAACTTTCCGACGCCGCGCTGGTATCGCGGTCATGGGCGATGGCGTTCGCCACGCTGGTCAGCCGGCTGACCGGCTTCGCCCGGGTCGTGCTCCTGGCGGCCATCTTGGGCGCCGCGCTATCCAGCGCGTTCTCGGTGGCCAATCAGCTGCCGAACCTGGTGGCGGCGCTGGTGCTCGAGGCGACCTTCACCGCCATTTTCGTGCCGGTGCTGGCTCGCGCCGAGCAGAGCGACCCCGACGGCGGAGCCGCGTTCGTGCGGCGCCTGGTCACATTGACAACCGCGCTGCTGGTCCTGGCGACCGTGCTGTCGGTGCTTGCCGCTCCGCTGCTGGTGCGGCTGATGCTCGGCCGCACCCCGCAGGTCAACGAGCCGCTGACCACCGCGTTCGCCTACCTCTTGCTCCCCCAGGTGCTCGCCTACGGCCTGACGTCGGTGTTCATGGCGATCCTCAACACCCGCAACGTGTTCGGGCCGACGGCGTGGGCGCCGGTGGTCAACAACGTCGTCGCGCTCGCGACCTTGGCGGTGTACGCGGCGGTGCCGGGCGAACTGTCGGTCGACCCCGTGCGGATGGGCAACACCAAGCTGTTGGTCCTCGGCATCGGTACCACGCTGGGCGTCTTCGCGCAGACCGCGGTGCTGCTGGCGGCGCTGCGGCGCCAGCGGGTCGACCTGCGCCCCTTATGGGGAGTCGACGAGCGCCTCAAGCGATTCGGCACGATGGCCGCCGCGATGGTGCTCTACGTGCTGATCAGCCAGCTCGGCCTGGTGGTCGGCAACCAGATCGCCAGCACGGCGGCCGCCTCGGGGCCCGCGATTTACAACTACACCTGGCTGGTCCTGATGCTGCCGTTCGGCATGATCGGCGTGACCGTGCTGACCGTGGTGATGCCGCGGCTGAGCCGCAACGCCGCCGCCGACGACACCAAGGCCGTGCTCGCCGACCTGTCGCTGGCCACCCGCCTGACGTTGATCACGCTGATCCCGATCGTCGCGTTCATGACGGTCGGCGGTCCAGCGATCGGCAGCGCGCTGTTCGCCTACGGCCACTTCGGCGGAGTCGACGCCGGATACCTGGGCGCCGCGATCGCCCTGTCGGCGTTCACGCTGATCCCCTACGGGCTGGTGCTGCTGCAGCTGCGCGTCTTCTACGCGCGCGAACAGCCCTGGACGCCGATCGTCATCATTCTTGTCATCACGGCGGTCAAGATCGTCGGATCCGTGCTGGCGCCCCACCTCACCGGCGACCCCAAGCTAGTAGCCGGTTATCTGGGGCTGGCGAACGGGATCGGTTTTCTTGCCGGCGCGGTCATCGGTTACCTCCTGCTGCGGCGCACCCTGCTGCCGGCGGGCGGCCACCTGATCGGCAGAGGTGAGCTGCGCACCATCCTGGTCACGCTCACCGCCTCGATGCTGGCCGGTCTGGTGGCCCATGTGGCCGACCGGTTGGCGGGACTGGACCGGCTGACCGCGCACGGCGGCGGCGCGGGTTCCTTGCTGCGCCTGCTCATCCTGGCCGTCATCATGCTGCCGATCATGGCGACGGTGATGCTCCGCGCGCGTGTCCCGGAGGCGCAGGCCGCACTGGACGCCGTCAGACGCCGCTTCGGGGGCCATGCTGTGCTGTCCCGCAAATCGATGACCCCGGATGGATCGTCCGGCCGGTCCCCGGTCACGTACCCTGAGCAGAGGAATTCGTCCCCGCCTGGGGTAAATGTGGTCCAGGAGCCGATCCGGCGCAGACCTCCGGAGCGGGCAATCCCAGCCCGGCTAGCGAAAGGACCGGAGGTGACCGACCGCCCTGTCGAGAGTGCCGCGTCGGGTGCCGAGCTGCCACGACCGGTTGCCGACGACTTCCAACCCGACATCCCCGCCGACCCCGCCGACCGCCCGTCCGAGCCGGCGGCGCCGCGCCCGTCCGACCAGCGCAACGGCGACGTTGCGCCCGAGTCGCGCGGCGGTCCGGCCCCGTTTGATGCGCCCCGCGACCGCGGCGGGGACCCGGCAGGTGACGACGTCCATTTGGTTCCCGGCGCGCGCATCGCCGGCGGCCGGTATCGCCTGCTGGTCTTCCACGGCGGCGCGCCACCCCTGCAGTTCTGGCAGGCGCTCGACACCGCGCTGGACCGCCAGGTGGCGCTGACCTTCGTCGACCCTGACGGGGCGTTGCCCGACGAGGTGCTGCAGGAAATCCTGTCCCGCACCCTGCGGCTCAGCCGCATCGACAAGCCCGGCATCGCCCGGGTGCTCGATGTGGTCCATACCGGCCACGGCGGCCTGGTCGTCTCGGAGTGGGTGCGGGGCGGTTCGCTGCAGGAGGTGGCCGACACCGCGCCGTCGCCCGTCGGTGCCGTCCGAGCCATGCAATCGTTGGCGGCGGCCGCGGACGCGGCCCACCGCGCCGGTGTCGCGTTATCGATCGACCACCCGAGCCGGGTGCGCGTCAGCATCGAGGGCGACGTCGTGCTGGCGTACCCGGCGACCATGCCCGAGGCCAACCCGCAGGGCGACATCCGCGGCATCGGCGCAGCGCTGTATGCCCTGCTGGTCAATCGGTGGCCACTCGCGGAGTCCACCGTGCGCAGTGGGCTCGCCCCGGCCGAACGCGATTCGACGGGCCAGCCGGTGGAGCCGATGGTTGTCGACCGTGGCATCCCCTTCCAGATTTCGGCCGTCGCGGTCCGCGCGGTTCAGGAAGATGGCGGGATACGCAGCGCGTCAACGCTTTTGAACCTGCTGCAACAAGCGACTGCGGTGGCCGACCGGACCGAGGTGCTGGGTCCGATCGACGATTCGCCGGCGCCCGCCACCGCGCGTGCGGCCGCGGGGCAGGACGACGCGGCGCTGGCGCGCCGCCGCCGCAACGTCTTGATCGGCGTGGGCGCGGGCCTTGTCGTCATCGTGGTGGCGCTGTTGGTCCTGGCGTCGGTGGTGAGCAAGATCTTCGGCAACGTCGGCGGCGGCCTCAACAAGGACGAACTCGGGCTGAACGGCCCCTCCTCCTCCACCTCGTCGTCGGCCCCCAGCTCCGCGGCCGCCGGCAGCGTCGTCAAGCCGACCAAAGCGACGGTCTACTCCCCCGACGGCGATGCCGACAACGCGGGCACGGCCGGGCAGGCGATCGACGGTGATCCCTCGACCGCCTGGGCGACCGAGGTCTACACCGACGCGGTTCCGTTCCCCAGCTTCAAGCAGGGTGAAGGCCTGATGCTGCAGCTGCCCAGCGCCACCGTCATCGGGCAGGTCACCATCGACACGCCGAGCAGCGGGACCAAGGTCGAGATTCGGTCGTCGGCCACGGCCTCCCCAGCGTCGCTGAACGACACCACCGTGCTGGCGCCCGCCTTCACGCTCAAGCCGGGTCACAACGTCATCCCGGTCCGGGCGGGTTCGGCGACGTCGAATCTGCTGGTGTGGATCTCGACGCTGGGAACCACCAACGGCAAGAGCCAGGCCGGCTTCTTCGAGATCACGGTCCAGGCCGCTTCCTGACCGCGCTCACAGCGCCCCCGCCGTGGTGAAGTGCCGCCCCGCAGCCGATTGGTTAGTGTCCGGCCGTGGGTTCCCGGGGAGACATCCAGCGCGAACGCAGTGATGCCGAGCTGCTGGCAGCCCACGTCGCCGGCGACCGGCACGCCTTCGGCGAGTTGTTCCTGCGCCACCAGCGACAGCTGCATCGGCTGGCCCGCCTCACCACGCGCACAGCCGAGGACGCCGAGGACGCGTTGCAGGACGCCATGCTCTCGGCGCACCGCGGCGCCGGCGCGTTTCGGCATGACGCCGCGGTCGGCAGTTGGCTGCACCGCATCGTCGTCAACGCCTGCCTGGACCGGCTGCGGCGCACCAAGTCCCACCCGACGATCCCGCTCGAAGACGTCTACCCGGTGCCCGATCGCACGGCCCAGGTCGAGACCGCGATGCTGGTGCAGCGCGCGCTGATGCGGCTTCCCGTCGAGCAACGGGCCGCGGTGGTCGCCGTCGACATGCAGGGGTACTCGGTGGCCGACACCGCGGCGTTACTGGGCATCGCCGAGGGCACCGTCAAGAGCCGGTGCGCCCGGGCGCGGATGCGCCTCGCCGAGCTTCTCGGCTATCTCAAAGCCGCGCCCGACCTGGGCCCACCCATGGCCGTCAGGCGGCGCATGACGGACACTGGGGCGGATGAGTGAAGCCGACGACGAAGCCGACGAGCCGCCCCTGACGGTCGAGCTTCTCGCCGACCTGCAAGCCGGCCTGCTGGACGACGAAGCCGCGGCCCGCGTGCGGCGACGGGTCCGGGATGACCCGCAGGCCGAGCAGGTTCTGCGCGCCCTCAACCGGGCACGCTGTGACGTCGCCACGCTGGGAGCCGGCCCGGCACCCGACGTCCCGCCCGAGGTCACCACCCGGATCTCGGCGGCGCTGGCCTCGGCTGAGACAGACCAGCCGGTCGCGCACTCGGCCCGGCCCCGGATCCGGCCCGCGCGGGTGGTCGCCGTAGTAGTGGGGGTGGGCGCGCTGCTCGCGGCGGTCGGCGTGGGCACCGCGGCTCTGGTCACCGCTCCGGAGCCTGCCCCCAGCACCCCGGTCACCGCCGAGCACATCACCGTGTCGACCCCGCCGATGGTGGTGCCGCTGTCGCAGGACGAACTACTCGGCCTGCTCAACCAGAGCCCGGATTACGGCCCCCTCGGTGACCCGGCGCGGCGCGCTTCCTGCCTCACCGGCCTCGGCTATCCGGCGTCCACGCAGGTGCTGGGGGCGCGCCGCGTCGAGATCAACGCCCGCCCCGGGGTCGTCCTGGTGGTGGCGGGCGACACTCCCCACAGCCTGGCGGTCTACGCCGTCGCGCTGAACTGCAGCGCCGCCGACACCGGCTTGTTGGCCAACACCGAAATCCCCCGCCCCTAGTGTGGTGACATGGGTGGTCCGACACCCGGGAACAGCCGTGCCTACGCTGGCGTTTGTACGAATCCAGGGACGATCGTTTGAAAGGGTTCTATGACCGCCGACACTGTGCACGACGTCATCATCGTTGGTTCGGGTCCTGCTGGGTACACCGCGGCGTTGTACACGGCGCGGGCGCAGCTGGCGCCGGTGGTGTTCGAAGGGACGTCGTTTGGTGGCGCGTTGATGACCACCACCGAGGTGGAGAATTTCCCGGGTTTTCGTGACGGCATCACAGGTCCCGAGTTGATGGACCAGATGCGTGAACAGGCCCTGCGTTTCGGAGCCGACCTGCGGATGGAAGACGTCGAATCGGTTTCGCTGGACGGCCCGGTCAAGTCGGTGACGACCGCCGAGGGCGAGACCGTCCGCGCCCGGGCGGTCATCTTGGCCATGGGCGCGGCGGCGCGGTATCTGGGGGTGCCCGGTGAGCAGGAGCTGCTGGGCCGCGGGGTGAGTTCGTGCGCGACCTGTGACGGGTTCTTCTTCAGAGACCAAGACATCGCGGTCATCGGTGGCGGGGACTCGGCGATGGAGGAGGCCACGTTCTTGACCCGGTTCGCGCGCAGCGTCACCCTGGTGCACCGCCGCGACGAATTCCGCGCCTCGCGCATCATGCTCGAACGCGCCCGGGCCAACGACAAGATCACCTTCGCGACCAACAAGGCCGTGCTGGGCGTCGAAGGCGATCAGACGGTCACGGGTTTGCGGGTGCGCGACACCCTCACCGGGGAGGAATCCACTCTGCCCGTGACGGGTGTGTTCGTGGCGATCGGTCACGACCCGCGCTCGGAGTTGGTGCGCGATGTTCTCGACACCGACCCCGAGGGCTACGTGCTGGTTCAGGGCCGCACCACGGCCACCTCGATCGAGGGGGTGTTCGCCGCCGGGGACCTGGTGGATCGCACGTACCGCCAGGCGATTACCGCCGCCGGCAGCGGCTGCTCAGCGGCCATCGCCGCCGAGCGCTGGCTGGCCGACCATGTCGAATCAAGCTCTGCCGCTCAAAGCGACGCCACCGAATTTCCGGGCAGTACCGAGATGATTGGAGCACCTCAATGACCGCCGAAAAAGCCGGGGCCACAATCGAAGTCTCTGACGCATCGTTCTCCACGGAGGTGTTGTCCAGCAATAAGCCTGTGCTGGTTGATTTTTGGGCGACGTGGTGCGGGCCGTGCAAGATGGTCGCGCCGGTGCTCGAGGAAATCGCGAGCGAGCGCGCCGAGCAGCTCACCATCGCCAAGCTCGATGTGGATGCCAATCCGGAGACCGCGCGCGACTTCCAAGTCGTCTCCATCCCCACCATGATTCTGTTCAAAGACGGCCAGCCGGTGAAGCGGATCGTGGGCGCCAAAGGCAAGGCAGCGCTGCTGCGGGAGCTCTCGGACGCGGTTCCCAACCTCAGCTGATCGCGATTTAAGTTCGCCGCACCACGCCCCGGCGTTCAGCCTGGGGTTTTCCCGAATATGCGAAGCATCTGCGACAATTGCTGTTAGCTGTTGCTCAGATGCGAGCCTGTCAGTGTGTCCCGGAGGGCCTTTGGTATGTCGAGTCCGCGCCGTGAATACGGCGATGCGCTGCGCTGTGGTGACCGCAGCGCAGCTGTGACCGAGATCCGGGCTACGTTGGCAGCGCTAGGGCTGCTGGACGGCGCCGAAGATGATCTCACCACCGGCCGGCATGTGCCCCCCGAGCTGTTCGATATCGAACTCGACCAGGCGGTACGCGCTTTCCAGCAGCACCGCGGCCTGCTGGTGGACGGCATCGTCGGCGAGGCCACCTATAGGGCGCTGAAAGAGGCGTCCTACCGGCTCGGCGCGCGCACGCTGTACCACCAATTCGGTGCCCCGCTCTACGGTGACGACGTCGCCACCCTGCAGGCTCGCCTCCAGGACCTCGGTTTCTACACCGGCCTGGTCGATGGCCACTTCGGGTTGCAGACGCACAACGCGTTGATGTCTTACCAGCGTGAGTACGGGCTCGCCGCCGACGGCATCTGTGGTCCAGAGACATTGCGCTCCTTGTACTTTCTGAGCTCCCGCGTCACGGGCGGCTCACCGCACGCAATTCGCGAGGAGGAGCTGGTCCGCCGATCCGGACCCAAGCTGTCGGGCAAGCGGATCATCATCGATCCGGGCCGCGGCGGCACGGATCACGGCGAGCTCATGCAGGGTCCGTCGGGACCGGTCAGCGAAGCGGATGTGTTGTGGGACTTGGCAAGCCGCCTCGAGGGGCGGATGACCGCCATCGGCATGGAAACCTTCTTGTCACGGCCGGTCAACCGCAGTCCGTCCGACGCCGAACGCGCTGCCACGGCCAACAACGTCGGGGCGGACCTGATGATCAGCCTGCGCTGTGAAAGCCAGCCCAGCCCCGCGGCCAACGGTGTGGCTTCCTTTCATTTCGGAAACTCGCACGGCTCGGTGTCCACGATCGGGCGCAATCTCGCCGACTTCATTCAACGAGAAGTTGTGGCCCGCACCGGGTTACGGGATTGCCGAACCCATGGCCGCACATGGGATCTGCTGCGCCTGACCCGGATGCCCACGGTGCAGGTGGACGTCGGCTACATCACCAATCCACAGGATCGCGCAATGCTGATCTCGACGCAGACCCGCGACGCCATCGCCGAAGGTATCCTCGCCGCGGTCAAGCGGCTCTACCTCCTGGGCAAGAATGACCGGCCCACCGGCACATTCACCTTCGCCGAACTGCTGGCCCACGAACTGTCCGTGGAACGCACCAGCCGGCTCGGCGGCTCCTAGCCGATTTCGGCGCCCTGCAACGCATTTCCTGACGCAGACCCGGCCCCCACCGGCTCTTGCAGTTGTGCGGCTTCCAGCAGGCGCTCCAGTGCCGCCTCGACTTCGGCCTTCCACCCGAGACCCTTGTCCAGCTCGAGGCGCAGCCGCGGAAAGTACGGGTGTGGCGCCACCACGACGAAACCCGCGTCCTGCAGAAACTCCGCATCGATGACGCAGTGGTCCACCGAGCAGTCACCGACGGCCTCCAGCACCGGCCGCACATCAGGCCCCACCGCCAGCGGGTCCTGCAGCTCCGACGCCGCCGGCGTGCGGCCGAAGGCTTCCAGCGCCCGCACTCCGCGTCGAACCAGTTCGTCGATCACCCGGGCAAGCAGCCCGTGCAGCACATCGTCGGCGGCCTGCCCGGGCTCGGTACCCATCGAAGTCAGCAGCACCGCGTCCGCTGAGACCGGCGCGGTGGGAAACCGCTGTGCCCGCGGCACCGCCCGCGGCGGCGCGTAGAACACGTAGCCCAGGCACGGCGGTTCGCTTTGGCTCCGGTCGTCGACGGCGGCCGTCGCGACCTGACCGCACGACCCCCACTCCAGCATGACCATCGACAGCCAGGCTTCCTTCTCGAATTCCGGATCGGCGAGGTGGTCCTGATTACCGAGGGTCGCCGGGTCGACCTCCCAATACACGCAGCGACGCGCATGCTTGGGAAGCTGTTCGAAGGCCTCGAGGCGCAGCGGGGTGATTCGAGCGGACACTAGCCTCCTGGCTCCTGTGCGGTACTGCAGCCAATGGCACCGGCAACCCCTCCAGGATAAGAGAGGAGGTCGCAATCCGGCCAGCTTTGTCGTCGAGGCGCCGATCACGGCGCCGGAACGCTCGATGCGTTACCGTCCAGACCGGTTCGTTATCGAAAATCGTTGAAACCCATGCGGTTTCGTAACACGGCGGGGGCTGTTGCCTATCCGTAACCGCTCCGGTGTCACAGTGACGTAATTACAGGGTATGGCGGGTCAGGCCTTGGCGGTGGTCATCATGTCGATGATTCGTTGCAGATCGTCCACGGAGCCGAATTCCACGACGATCTTCCCTTTGCGTTTGCCCAGGCTGACCGTCACCCGGGTATCGAAGGCGTTCGACAGCCGATCGGCGACTTCCTGGAGGCCCGGCATCTGGATCGGCTTCCGCCGCTGGGGAGACGGCGCGCTCGCGCCGCTCCGATTTGCGAGCGTCACCGCCTCCTCGGTCGCCCGCACCGACAACCCCTCCGCGACGATCCGGCTGGCCAGTTCCTCCTGCGCCTCGGGCCCGGCCTCCAGCGATAGCAGAGCGCGGGCGTGGCCGGCCGACAGCACGCCCGCGGCCACCCGCCGTTGCACCGGAATCGGCAGCTTGAGCAACCGGATCATGTTGGTGATCAGTGGCCGCGAACGGCCGATGCGCGAGGCGAGTTCATCGTGGGTGACGCCGAATTCGTCGAGCAGCTGCTGGTATGCCGCCGCCTCTTCCAAGGGGTTTAGCTGCACCCGGTGGATGTTCTCCAGAAGGGCGTCGCGGAGCAGATTGTCATCGCCCGTCTCGCGCACGATGGTGGGGATGGTGGCGAGCCCGGCCTCTTGCGCGGCCCGCCAGCGCCGCTCCCCCATCACGATCTGATACCGCGGGCCCGTCTTGGCTCCGGGCACCGCCCGCACCACGATGGGCTGCAGCAGACCGAACTCGCGGATGGAGTGCACCAGCTCGGAGAGCGCCTCGTCGTCGAACACCTGCCGCGGCTGACGTGGATTGGGTTCGATGTCGGCGGGTGCGATTTCGCGATACACCGCGCCCGCTGGCGCCAGCTCCGGGCCCGGACCGCCGATCAGCACGTCCGCCGCCGCGTCCCCCATCCGCGGACCGAGGGTCGCGGGGCCGGAGTCACCTTCGGCGGGACCGGTCGGGATCAGCGAAGCCAGGCCGCGGCCGAGGCCGCCCTTCTTGCGTAACGGCTGCGTCATGGTCGTCCCTTCACGGATGGTGGTCAATCGCGTTCGGCGAGTTCACGGCTCGCGTCGAGATAGCTCATCGCCCCGCGCGAACCGGGGTCGTAGTCGATGATGGTCATGCTGTAACCGGGCGCCTCCGAGACTTTGACGCTGCGCGGGATCACCGTGCGCAGCACCTTGGTGCCGAAGTACCGGCGCACCTCTTCGGCGACCTGGTCGGCGAGCTTGGTGCGCCCGTCGTACATGGTGAGCACCACGGTGCTCACGTCGAGCCGCGGGTTGAGGTGGGCCTTCACCATCTCGATGTTGCGCATCAGCTGCGACACACCCTCGAGCGCGTAGTACTCGCACTGGATCGGGATCATCACCTCCGGCGCTGCGACGAGCGCGTTGATGGTCAGCAGTCCCAATGATGGCGGGCAGTCGATGAAGACGTAGTCGAAGTCGAGGTCGTCCAGTTGCGCCAGGGCAGTCCGCAGCCGGTTCTCGCGCGCCACCATGCTGACCAATTCGATCTCGGCGCCCGCCAAGTCGATGGTGGCGGGGACGCAGAAGAGTCGATCGTTATGCGGGCTGCGTCGCAGCGCGTCCTTGACGTCGACCTCACCGATGAGCACCTCGTACGACGAGGGCGTGCCCGATTGCCGGTCGGTGATACCGAGCGCGGTGCTTGCGTTGCCCTGTGGGTCGAGGTCGATGACCAACGTCTTGAGCCCCTGCAGCGCGAGCGCCGCAGCGAGGTTCACCGCCGTGGTGGTCTTGCCGACACCACCTTTCTGGTTGGCAACGGTCAGGACGCGGCGGTGACCCGGCCGGCGCAGCGGCGGATACGTTGTGTGCAGGACCCGCATCGCCCGCTCGGCGGCGGCGCCTATCGGCGTATCGAATTCGTCCGCTGTTTCACGTGAAACATTCGCCGCGGGATCCCCGACAGCCTCCGGCGCTACGGCCGCCTCGGGTGCCTGGACGTGCGCGGCGCTTGGCGATTCTCCCGGATTATTCATCGGTTTCCGGCCTCCCCCGTCCGTGCCGGCTGATGGCGCGGCTGCGTTCCGCGTCGGGCTATCACTACGGTTGCGGGGGGACGCAAATAGGTCGCGCCACATGTCACCACCCTGGCATCAAGAGCGCCCGATGCTGCCATCACACGCCGGTACTGTTCAACTTCGTCGCGTCCGCGCTCGCCCTTGATCGCGAGCATCCGACCGCCCGGCCGCAGCAACGGCATGCTCCACTTCGCCAGCTTGTCCAACGACGCAACCGCTCGTGACACCGCCGCATCCCTTTCCCCGAACTGGTGGCGTACCCACAGTTCCTCGGCACGGCCGCGGACCACTTCGACGGCTAACCCTAGTTGGTCGACGACCTCGCTGAGAAATTCGCTACGGCGCAACAGCGGCTCGAGCAGCACCACGTCCAGATCCGGACGTGCGAGCGCCAGCGGGATTCCGGGCAATCCCGCGCCGCTGCCGATGTCGATGACCCGCTCCCCCGGCTCGAGCAACTCCGCGACCGCGGCGCTGTTGAGGACATGGCGTTCCCAGATGCGCTCCACTTCGCGCGGGCCGAGCAGCCCCCGTTCCACTCCGGCGCCGGCCAGCACCTCCGCGTACCGCCGCGCCAAATCGAGCCGCGCACCGAAGATCGACGCCGCGACGTCCGGCTCCGGCGGGGCGAGTTGGTCCCCGTCGGGTTCGACCGGGCCGACATGTTTCACGTGAAACATCCTCTGCTTTGCCTGGCGCGGAATCGGGGCGCACCGCCGGAACTACACGGCTGTAACTCGGCTAGTCGTGCAGGACGACAACTCTCCGTGCGGGCTCCACGCCCTCGCTCTCGCTGTGCACGCCCGGCACCGCCGCGACGGCATCGTGGACGATCTTGCGCTCGAACGGCGTCATGGGCGCGAGCTCTTCACGTTCGCCGGATTCCAGCACGCGCCGCGCCACCTTGTCGCCCAGGGCCGCCAACTCCTCGCGGCGCCGCCGGCGCCAACTGGCGATGTCGAGCATCAACCGGCTACGGACGCCCGTCTTCTGGTGCACGGCCAGCCGGGTGAGCTCCTGCAGCGCGTCGAGCACCTCGCCGCCGCGGCCCACCAACTTGTTCAAGTCGTCACTACCGTCGATGCTCACGATCGCCCGGTTGCCTTCGACGTCCAGATCGATGTCCCCGTCGAAGTCCAACAGGTCCAACAACTCTTCCAAGTAGTCGCCGGCTATCTCGCCCTCGGCGACCAATCGCTCCTCCTGGTCGTCGAAGTCCTCGGCGCCCTCCTCGGCCGGCCGCTCGGCTTCGAGTTCGGTATCCACGTCCCGTTCGTCGGTGGTGGTGTCTGCGTCGGTCATGTCTTTCTCTCCCTCATCCACGGGTCCCTGCCAATGGGTCGCCCTGCCAGGGCAGCCCGGTATGGCGATGTCTCCCTTGTCAGCGTTTGCGTTTCTTGGGTCGTGCGCCCGGTCGCGGAGTGCGGTTGGGCGTGCCACCGTTTTGTCCACTCGGATTCGGATTGTCCGCCTCGGGCTTCGCCGATGGGACTTCGCCGGCGGCGGCCTCGGAGTCCGCCTCCCCCTCGGCGGCCGTCGACGACCCGTTGCCCACCGGCTGTCCCGGCTTCGGGTTGCGCTTCGGTTTCACCCCGGGCGCCGGCGCGTTGGCCGCCCGGCGCTCCAGCGCTTCTTGCTTCTTGGCCTCGTCCTCTTTTTCGATCATGCTGAACACGTAGTGCTGCTGACCGAATGTCCAGATGTTGTTCGCGAACCAGTACAGGATGATCGCGAGCGGCAGGAACGGACCGCCGACGACCACGCCGAGCGGAAACACATACAGCGCAAGCTTGTTCATCATCGCCGTCTGCGGATTGGCTGCGGCTTCTGCGCTCTGCCGCGCCACCGATGCCCGGCTGTTGAAGTAGGTCGCGATGCCGGCCAGGATCATCACCGGGGCGCCGACCGCGATGACCGCCGGCCGGCTGAAGAAGGTGAACGCGTCCAGCCCCGTCCGCTGCGTCATGAACGCGCCGATCGGTGCGCCGAACAAGTTGGCATCCAGGAAGTGCCCGACATCCGTCGGAGTGAAGACATAGTTTCCGGTGAGGCGGTTCTGCACCACCGACAGGTGCGGCTGACCGAAGCCCCCGGTGGTCCGGTTGAACGACCGCAACACGTGATACAGGCCAATGAACACCGGGATCTGCGCGAGCATCGGCAAGCACCCGAGGATGGGGTTGAACCCGTGCTCGCGTTGCAGCTTCTGCATCTCCAGCGCCATCCGCTGGCGGTCTTTCCCGTACTTCTTCTGCAGCGCCTTGATCTGCGGTTGCAGTTCCTGCATCTGACGGGTGGTGCGGATCTGCCGCACGAAGGGCTTGTACAGCAGCGCTCTCAGGGTGAACACCAGGAACATCACCGACAGCGCCCACGCGAAGAAGTTCGACGGTCCCAGCATCGAGGCGAACAGCTTGTACCAAGCCCACATGATCCACGACACCGGGTAGTAGACGAAGTCGAGGCTAAAGAAATCAAACAAGAGTTCCACTCTCCCCTCGCGCCGCCGGGCGGGCCCAAGCGTCGCTGGCATCTTCGAAGTTCACGTGACATCCCGAGCGCTCCGGGATCGGATCCCATCCGCCCCGATGCCATGGTCCGCACTTGGCAAGCCTGACCACAGCCAACCAACTCCCCCGCATCAAGCCGTACTCGGTCAGCGCGTCGACCGCATACTGGCTGCACGTCGGCACGAAGCGACATGTCGCCGGCCGCAGCGGCGAAACCATGTGCCGGTACAGCTGGATCAGAGAAATCAGGCCCCGCACGGTCGCCGCGCCCAACGGATGGATGGCGCCGCGTGCCGGCGCGGTCACTCTTGCCGTCCCGCCGACTCGAGCGCCCGCCGCAAACCTCGGCGCAACTCCTGTGCCAATCGCTCCGACGACGCGGTCCGACTGCCGGGCAACGCCCGGATCACCAACTGATCGGAATCTTCGAGCTGCCCCAAGATGGATCGCGCCACATGTCGCAGCCGCCGCGACACCCGATGGCGTTCCACGGCCGAGCCCACCGACTTGCCGACAATCAATCCGACCCGCGGAGCCGTCGCGACATCGTGATCGCTCGCCCGCCGGATGTGGACCACGATGTCGGGTTGCCAGGCGCGGACGCCCTGCTTCACCGTCGCGTCAAACTCCGTTGACCGCCTCATGCGGTTGCGTGCGGAAAGCACCGCCGAAAAACCCGACGTTGCGATCAGGCAGATAGCGCGCGGCGCCCCTTACGGCGCCGGCTCGACACAATCGAGCGTCCGGCGCGGGTTCGCATGCGCAACCGGAAGCCATGCACGCGGGCTCGGCGCCGGTTGTTCGGCTGGAAGGTCCGCTTGCCCTTGGCCACGACGTTCTCCTCGTTGTGTCTCGCATTTCCAGCCGGCCGGCCAGACGTCTCGCTCAGGTTCGTCTGCGGGTCGGTCGGAGGTAATCTTGCTGCTGGCCGGCGCGGTCCCCAGGCAGACCTGGGTCGCAGCCGCATCGCCGACTTTCGGGCGACTGTTTGAGGGTACTGACCACGCTTCGCCTGGTCAAACCTGGCCTGCCCCAACGCAGCCCCCGGTCGCGAGTCGCACCGGGCCCAAGGAACCCTAAACAACCCGATTGGAATGCAGCAGAACGGTTGGCAGCCGCACGGAAAACTGTTAGCTTCTGCCAGTGTCGTTTTAGACTGCAACGGCGCTCCACAACGAAGCGAGGATGGTGGGTCGACTAGCTGCCTAGACAGCCGTCAACGGTTTTCTTCCAGCACGGAGATCGCGAGCCGTCGCCGGTAGGTGCGGGTTCGCATACGCTCATCCTGTCCACACCTGTGTATAACTATGTGGACAGTCGCTTTGTTCACCAAGCGTGGTTGTAGCTTGACCCGGGATGCTCGAGAACCAGGGGGATGCGTCGTTGACCGATGACCCCGGTTCAGGGTTCACGACCGTGTGGAACGCGGTTGTTTCCGAACTCAACGGCGAATCCACCCCCGACGGGGTAGTCGCTAACCGCACCACGCTCATCACTCCCCTGACACCACAGCAACGGGCCTGGCTGAACCTGGTGCAGCCGTTGACCATCGTCGAGGGATTCGCGCTGCTGTCGGTGCCGAGCAGTTTCGTCCAGAACGAGATCGAACGTCATCTGCGCGCCCCCATCACCGACGCCCTCAGCCGCCGGCTCGGACAGCAGATCCAGCTCGGGGTGCGCATCGCGCCGCCCGATGACGACGCCGACGATGTTGTGATTCCGCAGGGTGAATCATTTCCCCAAACCGAAGCGCCGTTCGCGGAAGAGGACGCGATCGACGCCGACGAGGCAGACGAGAACGGCGACGGGGCCGAGGGTGCGCCGCAGAGTTGGCCGAACTACTTCACCGAGCGTCCGCACCACGCCGATCCGGCGGTAGCCGGCGGTACGAGCCTGAACCGCCGCTACACCTTCGACACCTTCGTCATCGGAGCCTCCAATCGCTTCGCGCACGCCGCGGCTCTGGCGATCGCCGAGGCACCGGCGCGCGCTTACAACCCGCTCTTCATTTGGGGCGAATCCGGTCTGGGTAAGACGCACCTGCTGCACGCCGCCGGCAACTACGCCCAACGGCTGTTTCCCGGGATGCGGGTCAAGTACGTGTCCACCGAGGAATTCACCAACGACTTCATCAACTCGCTGCGCGACGACCGCAAGGTGGCATTCAAGCGCAGCTACCGCGACGTCGACGTGCTGCTCGTCGATGACATCCAGTTCATCGAGGGCAAGGAAGGTATCCAGGAAGAGTTCTTCCATACCTTCAACACCCTGCACAACGCCAACAAGCAGATCGTCATCTCCTCGGACCGCCCACCCAAACAACTCGCCACCCTCGAAGACCGCTTACGCACCCGGTTCGAGTGGGGCTTGATCACCGACGTCCAGCCGCCCGAACTCGAGACCCGCATCGCGATCTTGCGTAAGAAGGCACAGATGGAGCGGCTCGCGGTCCCCGACGACGTCCTTGAGCTCATCGCCAGCAGCATCGAACGCAACATCCGCGAACTCGAGGGCGCCCTCATCCGCGTTACCGCGTTCGCGTCGTTGAACAAGACGCCGATCGATAAGGCACTGGCCGAGATCGTGCTGCGCGACCTCATCGCCGATGCCAGCACGATGCAGATCAGCGCGGCGACGATCATGGCGGCCACGGCCGAATACTTCGACACCACCGTGGAAGAACTACGCGGCCCAGGCAAGACCCGCGCGCTGGCGCAGTCACGCCAGATCGCGATGTACCTGTGCCGCGAGCTGACCGACCTGTCGCTGCCCAAGATCGGCCAGGCATTCGGTCGTGACCACACCACGGTGATGTACGCGCAGCGCAAGATCTTGTCCGAGATGGCCGAGCGGCGTGAGGTCTTCGATCACGTCAAAGAGCTCACCACTCGCATCCGGCAACGCTCCAAGCGCTGACGCCGGGCCGCTCTGCGCCCTGAGACCGCGGAATTAATTCCAAAAAACTTCTCGCACGTCTGTCACACCCGCCACACGCGGAAGTTGTGCGCAGGACTGTGCACAACGCAATCAAACACCCGTGTACTAAGAGGCGCCGCGTGCACAGGCGTCCTTCCTCCCCAGCGGCCCAACACTCGACACACAGTCGTCCACGCGGTGATCCACAGCCCGATCCGCCGCCCTAGCTGCATCAAGCCGCCGCTGTCCCCAATCTGCACAGGCCTTATTACTAGTACTGAGATCTCTTCGTCGTTTCTTCTTTGAAATACAGCGTTGGGGACGAGCGATCGAATCCCTGTCGAGGATCCGTCGGTAACCCGGCTTGTCGGGCTTCGCGATTAGCTTTCAAGATGGCCGCGGACGATCTACGGTTGTTCTTCGACTGCCGTTGCGGTCGCCGGTGGCATGACATGTCGGTGGCGTCCGTCGCGGAGCCCCAAGCTAGCGGGGAGAGGCTAGCCACTGACTTTTAAACGCTCGGCAGGTGAAGGGACGCTATGGACGCGGCGACGACAAGAGCTGGCCTCAGCGACTTGAAGTTTCGTTTGGTGCGGGAGTCCTTCGCCGACGCGGTGTCGTGGGTGGCGAAGAACCTGCCGACCCGGCCGGCGGTGCCGGTGCTGTCGGGAGTGTTGTTATCGGGCTCCGATGAGGGCTTGACCATCTCCGGATTCGACTACGAAGTTTCCGCAGAAGCGCAGGTTGCAGCGGAAATCGCTTCTCCCGGAAGCGTTTTGGTGTCCGGCCGATTGTTGTCAGACATCACTCGGGCGTTGCCGAACAAGCCTGTCGACTTTTACGTCGACGGTAATCGCGTCGCGCTGAACTGCGGCAGCGCGCGATTCTCGCTGCCGACCATGGCGGTCGAGGATTACCCGACGCTGCCGGGCTTGCCGGAAGAGACCGGGACGCTGCCCGCTGAGCTCTTCGCGGAGGCGATCAGTCAGGTGGCCATTGCGGCCGGCCGCGACGACACGCTGCCGATGCTGACCGGGATCCGGGTCGAGATTTCAGGTAACACGGTGGTTTTGGCGGCCACCGATCGGTTCCGGCTGGCGGTGCGCGAGCTGACCTGGTCCGCGTCGTCGCCCGACATCGAAGCCGCCGTCCTGGTACCGGCGAAAACGTTGGCCGAGGCGGCAAGGGCCGGCGCGGACGGTTCCGAGGTGCGTTTGTCGCTGGGCGCAGGCAGCGGGGTCGGCAAAGACGGTCTGCTGGGCATCAGCGGGAACGGCAAGCGCAGTACTACGCGGCTGCTCGATGCGGAGTTCCCGAAGTTCCGCCAGCTGTTGCCGGCCGAGCACACGGCGGTGGCCACCATCAACGTGGCCGAGTTGACCGAGGCGATCAAGCTGGTTGCGTTGGTGGCCGATCGGGGCGCCCAGGTGCGGATGGAATTCTCGGAAGGCTCGCTGCGGCTGTCCGCGGGCGCCGACGATGTCGGCCGGGCCGAGGAGGATCTTGCGGTCGATTTCGTCGGCGAGCCGTTGACGATTGCGTTCAACCCGACGTATCTCACCGATGGTCTCGCGGCCGTTCATTCGGAGCGGGTCTCGTTCGGTTTCACGACGCCGGGTAAGCCGGCGTTGCTGCGGCCGGCTTCGGCCGACGACAGTCCGCCCGCCGGCAACGGGCCCTTCGGGGCGTTCCCGACGGATTATGTCTACCTGTTGATGCCAGTTCGGTTGCCCGGATAGGTGTACGTCCGGCATTTGGGACTGCGTGATTTCCGGTCCTGGGCGCACGCCGACCTCGAACTGGAGCCGGGCCGGACGGTGTTCATCGGGTCCAATGGCTTCGGTAAGACGAATCTCATTGAGGCACTTTGGTTTTCGACAACATTGGGTTCACATCGCGTGGGCACCGATACACCGCTGATCCGGGCGGGTGCCGACCGAGCGGTGGTGTCGACAATCGTGGTCAACGAGGGCAGGGAATGCGCGATCGACCTGGAGATCGCGGCAGGGCGGGCCAACAAGGCGCGGTTGAATCGGTCACCGGTGCGCAGCACGCGCGAGGTGATCGGAGTTTTGCGCGCTGTGCTTTTTGCTCCCGAAGACTTGGCTTTGGTGCGTGGGGATCCCGCGGAGCGGCGCCGCTACCTGGATGACCTGGCGACGGTGCGACGGCCGGCGGTGGCGGCGGTGCGCGCGGATTACGAGAAGGCGCTGCGCCAGCGCACCGCATTGCTGAAGTCCGCTGGCGGAATCCGGCACCGGGGTGACCGCGGCGCCCTGGACACCCTCGACGTGTGGGACAGCCGGTTGGCGGAGCACGGCGCGGAGTTGATGGCAGCGCGCATCGACCTGGTCAACCAGTTGGCGCCGGAGGTGGAGAAGGCTTATCAGTTGCTGGCCCCGGCGTCGCGGCCGGCGGCGATCGCGTATCGCACCAGCCTCGGCGCACACGCGGCGGCGGGCGGCGGCGGTAGCGACCGCGAGTTTCTGGAGGCGGCCCTGTTGGCCGCGTTGGCCGAACGCCGTGATGCGGAGTTGGATCGCGGGATGTGTCTGGTGGGGCCGCATCGCGACGATCTGGAGCTCTGGCTGGGTGATCAACCGGCGAAAGGCTTTGCCAGTCATGGGGAATCGTGGTCTTTCGCGGTGGCGCTGCGGTTGGCGTCATACGAATTGCTGCGAGCCGACGGGAGTGAACCGGTGTTGCTGCTCGACGACGTGTTCGCCGAACTCGACGCGGCCCGCCGCCGAGCATTGGCGACGGTGGCGGAATCGGCGGAGCAGGTACTGGTGACCGCCGCGGTGCTGGAAGACATTCCGGCGGACTGGGACGCCACGCAGGTGTACATCGACTTGCGCGACGACGACCTCGGTCGGGTTTCGGCGGTGCGGTCATGACCGACAGCGACGAACCAAATTCCGGCGACGCACCACCCGGCCCGCTGCGGGGTATCGACTTGGTCAGGCGCACCCTCGAAGAAGCCCGCGCCGCGGCGCGCGCGCAAGGCAAGGACGCCGGGCGGGGACGGTCGACACCGCCGGTGAACCGACGGGTCGCGGGGCAGCGACGAAGCTGGTCTGGCCCCGGACCCGATGTTCGGGATCCCCAACCGCTGGGCAGGGTGGCGCGCGACTTGGCTAAGAAGCGCGGTTGGTCGACGCAGGTCGCCGAGGGCACTGTGCTGGGCAACTGGTCGTCGGTGGTGGGCCACCAGATCGCCGACCATGCCACGCCGACGGCGTTGAATGACGGCGTGCTCAGCGTGACCGCCGAATCCACGGCGTGGGCCACCCAGCTGCGGATGATTCAGTCGCAGCTGTTGGCCAAGATCGCCGCGGCGGTCGGCAACGGGGTCGTGACGTCACTGAAGATCACCGGCCCCGCCGCGCCGTCGTGGCGCAAGGGGCCCCGCCACATCGCCGGGAGAGGTCCGCGCGACACCTACGGGTAGCGCCTCGACCGGCGCCGACGATCCCCACACACCGCTTTATCAACAGGGCGCTCAAAGCCGCTAGGACGACGTTAACTGCCTTGACGCACGTCGGGACGCGGCGGGAATAGAGAAATCGTCCGCACGGCGCGGTTAGCTGGGTAGAAACGCGCCCAGAGAATCGGTGCGGACGGCCCATCACGGTAGACTGGCGGCATGCGACTGATGCGGTGACTGGAACCGCCCGCATGAAACCCCAAGGAGAGCATTCCGACCGTGGCTGCCCAGAAGAAGAAGGCGCAAGACGAATACGGCGCTTCAGCGATCACCGTGCTCGAAGGGCTGGAGGCCGTCCGCAAACGCCCCGGCATGTACATCGGGTCCACCGGTGAGCGCGGGCTGCACCACCTCATCTGGGAGGTGGTCGACAACTCGGTCGACGAGGCGATGGCCGGTTACGCGAGCAAGGTCGACGTGCGGCTGCTCGACGACGGCAGCGTGGAGGTGGTCGACGACGGGCGCGGCATTCCGGTGGCCATGCACGCCACCGGGGCCCCCACTGTTGACGTGGTGATGACCCAGCTGCACGCCGGCGGCAAGTTCGGTGGCGAGAACAGTGGCTACACCGTCAGCGGTGGGCTGCACGGCGTCGGCGTCTCGGTGGTCAACGCGCTGTCCACCCGCCTGGAAGTCAGCATCAAACGCGACGGGCACGAGTGGTTCCAGTACTACGACCGGGCCGTGCCAGGCACCCTCAAGCAAGGCGAGGCCACCAAGAAGACCGGCACCACCATCAGGTTCTGGGCCGATCCCGAGATCTTCGAGACCACGCAGTACGACTTCGAGACCGTGGCGCGGCGCCTCCAGGAGATGGCCTTCCTCAACAAGGGTCTCACGATCAATCTCACCGACGAACGAGTAGAGCAGGACGAGGTCGTCGACGAAGTGGTCAGCGACACCGCCGAGGCGCCCAAGTCCGCGGAGGAGAAGGCGGCGGAATCGACTGCGCCGCACAAGGTCAAGCACCGCACGTTCCACTACCCGGGTGGGCTGGTCGACTTCGTCAAGCACATCAACCGCACCAAAAGCCCGATCCAGCAGAGCGTGATCGACTTCGACGGAAAAGGCCCCGGCCACGAAGTCGAAATCGCCATGCAGTGGAACGGCGGCTACTCGGAGTCGGTGCACACCTTCGCCAACACCATCAACACCCACGAGGGCGGAACCCACGAAGAAGGATTCCGGAGCGCCTTGACCTCGGTGGTGAACAAATACGCGAAAGACAAGAAGCTGCTCAAGGAAAAGGACCCCAACCTCACCGGCGACGACATCCGGGAAGGCTTAGCGGCGGTCATCTCGGTCAAGGTGGCCGAGCCCCAGTTCGAGGGCCAGACCAAGACGAAACTGGGCAACACCGAGGTCAAGTCGTTCGTGCAGAGGGTGTGCAACGAGCAGCTGACGCACTGGTTCGAGGCCAACCCCTCGGAGGCCAAAACCGTTGTGAACAAGGCGGTGTCGTCGGCGCAGGCGCGTATCGCGGCACGTAAGGCACGAGAGCTGGTGCGCCGCAAGAGCGCCACCGACCTCGGCGGACTGCCCGGCAAGCTCGCCGACTGCCGCTCCACCGATCCGCGCAAGTCGGAACTTTATGTGGTGGAGGGTGATTCGGCCGGCGGCTCGGCGAAGAGCGGTCGCGACTCGATGTTCCAGGCGATCCTTCCGTTGCGCGGCAAGATCATCAACGTCGAAAAGGCACGCATCGACCGGGTGCTGAAGAACACCGAAGTCCAGGCGATCATCACCGCGCTGGGTACCGGGATTCACGACGAGTTCGACCTCACCAAGCTGCGCTACCACAAGATCGTGCTGATGGCCGACGCCGACGTGGACGGCCAGCACATCTCGACCCTGCTGCTGACGCTGCTGTTCCGGTTCATGCGGCCGCTCATCGAGAACGGGCACGTGTTCCTGGCGCAGCCGCCGCTCTACAAGTTGAAGTGGCAGCGCACCGATCCCGAGTTCGCCTACTCCGACCGTGAGCGCGATGGCCTGCTGGAGGCGGGACTGAAGTCCGGCAAGAAGATCAACAAAGAGGACGGCATCCAGCGGTACAAGGGTCTCGGTGAAATGGACGCGAAGGAGTTGTGGGAAACCACAATGGACCCGTCGGTGCGGGTGTTGCGCCAAGTCACCCTCGACGACGCCGCGGCGGCCGACGAGCTGTTCTCGATCCTGATGGGCGAAGACGTCGACGCGCGCCGCAGCTTTATCACCCGCAACGCCAAAGACGTTCGCTTCCTGGATGTCTGACCTTCCTAGCTGCCGAGTCAGGCACGCCAACCCACAAAGGGGAATAGATGACTGACACCACGCTGCCACCCGGCGACGAGGCGGGCGACCGCATCGAACCGGTCGACATTCAGCAGGAGATGCAGCGCAGCTACATCGATTACGCGATGAGCGTGATCGTGGGGCGCGCCCTGCCGGAGGTACGCGACGGTCTCAAGCCGGTTCACCGCCGCGTGCTGTACGCGATGTACGACTCCGGATTCCGCCCGGACCGCAGCCACGCCAAGTCGGCCCGGTCGGTCGCCGAGACGATGGGGAACTACCACCCCCACGGCGACGCGTCGATCTACGACACTCTGGTCCGGATGGCGCAGCCATGGTCGCTGCGGTACCCACTCGTCGACGGCCAGGGCAACTTCGGCTCACCGGGCAACGACCCGCCGGCGGCGATGCGGTACACCGAGGCGCGGTTGACCCCGCTGGCCATGGAGATGCTGCGCGAAATCGACGAGGAGACAGTCGATTTCATCCCAAACTATGACGGCCGGGTGCAGGAACCGACGGTGCTGCCCAGCCGGTTCCCCAACCTGCTGGCCAACGGCTCCGGCGGCATCGCGGTCGGCATGGCGACCAACATCCCACCGCACAACCTGCGCGAACTCGCCGAGGCCGTGTTCTGGTGCCTGGAGAATCACGAGGCCGACGAGGAAGCCACGCTGGCCGCGGTGATGGAGCGGGTCAAGGGCCCCGACTTCCCCACCTACGGATTGATCGTGGGCAACCAGGGGATCTCCGACGCCTACAAGACCGGCCGCGGCTCCATCAGGATGCGCGGAGTCGTGGAAGTGGAAGAAGATTCGCGCGGCCGAACTTCGCTGGTGATCACCGAGTTGCCGTATCAGGTCAACCACGACAACTTCATCACCTCGATCGCCGAGCAGGTGCGCGACGGCCGACTCGCGGGCATCGCCAACATCGAAGACCAGAGCAGCGATCGGGTGGGGCTGCGCATCGTCGTCGAGATCAAGCGCGACGCGGTGGCCAAGGTGGTGCTGAACAACCTCTACAAGCACACCCAGCTGCAGACCAGCTTCGGCGCCAACATGTTGTCCATCGTCGACGGGGTTCCGCGCACCCTGCGGCTCGACCAGATGATCCGCCATTACGTCGCGCACCAGCTCGACGTCATCGTCCGCCGCACCACCTATCGGCTGCGCAAAGCCAACGAACGCGCCCACATCCTGCGCGGTCTGGTCAAGGCACTCGACGCGCTGGACGAGGTCATCGCCCTAATCCGGGCGTCGGAGACGGTCGACATCGCCCGGGCCGGGCTGATCGAGTTGCTGGACATCGACGAGATCCAGGCCCAGGCGATCCTGGACATGCAGCTGCGTCGCCTGGCCGCCCTGGAGCGCCAGCGCATCGTCGACGACCTGGCCAAGATCGAGGCCGAGATCGCCGACCTGGAAGACATTTTGGCCAAGCCGGAGCGCCAGCGCGGCATCGTGCGCGACGAGCTCGCCGAGATCGTCGAGAAGCACGGCGACGACCGCCGCACCCGGATCGTCGCGGCCGACGGCGAGGTCAGCGACGAGGACCTGATCGCCCGCGAGGACGTCGTCGTCACCATCACCGAGACCGGTTACGCCAAACGCACCAAGACCGACCTGTACCGCAGCCAGAAACGCGGCGGCAAGGGCGTCCAGGGCGCCGGCCTCAAGCAAGACGACATCGTCAAGCACTTCTTCGTCAGCTCGACGCACGACTGGATCCTGTTCTTCACCACGCAGGGCCGGGTCTATCGCGCCAAGGCCTACGAACTGCCCGAGGCGTCCCGAATTGCCCGCGGCCAGCACGTCGCCAACCTGCTGGCCTTCCAGCCCGAGGAGCGCATCGCCCAGGTCATTCAGATCCGTGGCTACGAGGACGCCCCATACCTGGTGCTGGCCACCCGCAACGGCCTGGTGAAGAAGACCAAGCTGACCGACTTCGACTCCAACCGGTCCGGTGGAATCGTGGCGATCAACCTGCGCGACAACGACGAGTTGGTCGGCGCGGTGCTGTGCTCGTCGGAGGACGACCTGCTGCTGGTTTCGGCCAACGGCCAGTCCATCCGGTTCTCGGCGACCGACGAGGCGCTGCGGCCGATGGGACGCGCCACCTCCGGCGTGCAGGGCATGCGGTTCAATACGGACGATTACCTGTTGTCGCTCAACGTGGTTCGCGAGGGCACTTACCTGCTGGTGGCGACGTCCGGCGGCTACGCCAAGCGCACCGCGATCGAGGAGTATCCGGTGCAGGGCCGCGGCGGCAAGGGCGTGCTTACGGTGATGTTCGACCGGCGGCGCGGCAAGCTGGTGGGTGCGCTGATCGTCGACGACGACAGCGAGCTGTACGCGATCACCTCCGGGGGCGGCGTGATCCGCACCGACGCACGCCAGGTCCGCAAGGCGGGACGACAGACCAAGGGCGTGCGCCTGATGAACCTGGGCGAGGACAACACGCTGCTGGCGATCGCGCGCAACGCCGAGGAAAACGCGGACGAAGTCGTCGAGGAAGCGGAAGGCGCCGCGGAGTCCGACGGCTAGTCGGTGCCAATCCCGGGGGTCCGAGGAACGGCCGGGCAATTAGACTCGGCCCGACCAGACAAAATGTGACTGCCATCGCCCCCGGGGGCGTGGCAGGAGATCAAAGGAGTCGGGGTGAGCTCACCGAACGAGCCGGGCGCCCCCAAAAAGGGCGATGGCCTCAATGGGGACGGCTCGGCCGAGCGCGCCGGCGTACACCGCGCGACGCCGCCCGCCCAGCCCGGCCGCGCTCCGGACGCCGGGGAGTCGCCACCGTGGCAGCGTGGTGGGCCCAGGCCCCCGCAAGCGCCGCAGCGCCAAGGTGAGCCCCCGACCGAGGCGCGGCCGTCGGGCCCGCCCACCGGCGTCGAGGCCCGACTGAACCGGTTCATCTCCGGCACCGCGGCGCCGGGCGCCGGCGCGCCCCCGCCGCCGAAGAACCCGCCGCACGAGGCCGACGCCCCGTCGGGCCGCGGCGACGGGCCGCCGGCGGAGGCATACGCCAGCGAATTGCCGGACCTGTCCGGCCCGACGCCGCGCGGCCCGCAGCGCAAGACGCCGCCCGACCGCACGCCGGAGGCGGCGAGCCCCTCCGGGTCGGGCCGTTCGTCGGCCGCCGAAAGCCGGGAGGGCCGCGAAGGCCGTGAAAGCCACACCCAGGTGACCCGGCGACCGCGCGGCCCGGTACGGGCCAGCATGCAGATCCGCCGGATCGATCCGTGGAGCACGCTCAAGGTCTCCCTGCTGCTCTCGGTTGCACTCTTCTTCGTCTGGATGATCGCCGTCGCGTTCCTCTACCTGGTGCTCGGCGGCATGGGGGTGTGGTCGAAGCTGAACAGCAACGTCGGCGACCTGCTGAACAACACCAGCGGCAGCACCGGCGAGCTCGTCTCCAGCGGCACCATCTTCGGCGGCGCCGTGTTGATCGGCTTGGTGAACATCGTGTTGTTGACCGCGATGGCCACCATCGCCGCCTTCGTCTACAACCTGACCACCGATCTGATCGGCGGTATCGAAGTGACGCTGGCGGACCGCGACTAGCGTTTTGGGGGTGGGGCGACGATTGCGGTAATCTCGTCGCTCGGCCGTACCCGTGTACGGGCCTATAGCTCAGGCGGTTAGAGCGCTTCGCTGATAACGAAGAGGTCGGAGGTTCGAGTCCTCCTAGGCCCACAACCATGTGCCCGTCAAGACGTTGCGTAAGACTCGCCCTGCCAATCACACTGATCGCTGTGGTGGCGGCGGTGGTGGTGCGCTCCCGACGCGGGGTCGAGGTCTGGCACGTGGCGGTGGACGACGCAACAGGTCAGCCACCCGATCCCGTCGAGGGGCCTTAGCTCAGTTGGTAGAGCACCGCCTTTGCAAGGCGGGTGTCAGGGGTTCGATTCCCCTAGGCTCCACAGATCGTGGGCGGACCGACATGCGTCCGCCGCCAGGAAAGGCCAACGGAAACCGTTGACGTAACTCGCGGGCCAGTTCAATTCAGGCGGGGTTTTGCGTCCCGGATCGATAGCGATCCCGCTAATGTGTAAGCACTGATCGTGTGCCTAATAAAGTCGCATCCGCCGAAAGGCGGTTGACCTGCGAGGAAACCCCGTCAAACCCCACACCCTGAATATCGACGCCGCAGTAGGCAGCCCGACAACCCAACAGGTCGCTATCCAGCGATAAGGCAGCCGACAGCGCGACTCCGCCTTTGCTGTGAGGAGGAAACGGCTTTGTTCGGGTCAATATCAAGGGTGCGTGCGCGGGGCGGGCTGTGTCTTCCCACCCGATAGCCACGCCTGTCGCGGTCATCGGGATGGCGTGCCGCCTGCCCGGAGGCATCGAATCTCCAGAACAGTTTTGGGAGGCGTTGCTGCGCGGCGACGACCTTGTCACCGAAATCCCACCGGACCGGTGGGACGCCGACGAGTTCTACGATCCCCAACCCGGTGTGCCCGGTCGGTCCGTCTGCAAATGGGGCGCGTTCCTCGATGACGTGGCCGGCTTCGACCCGGAGTTCTTCGGCATCACCGACAACGAGGCGACCGCGATGGACCCGCAGCACCGACTGCTGCTGGAAACCTCGTGGGAGGCCATGGAGCACGGCGGTCTGACCCGCAAGACGCTGGCCGGCTCGCGCACCGGCGTCTTCATGGGACTGATGCACGACGACTACCAATTCGTGCACGCCGAGGCCGACGCCCTGGAGGGCCCGTACGGCTACATGGGCAATAGCTTCGCCATGGGTTCCGGGCGCGTTGCGTACACGATGGGGCTGCGCGGTCCCGCGATGACAGTGGATACCGCCTGCTCGTCCGGCCTTGCAGCGGTGCATATCGCGTGTCGCAGCTTGCACGACGGCGAAAGCGACATGGCACTCGCGGGCGGCGCCTCGGTGTCGTTCGAGCCGCGCAAATCATGCTCGGGTTCTGCCATCGGAATGCTTTCTGCGACGGGGCACTGCCGGGCGTTCGATATCGCCGCCGACGGGTTCGTGGCCGGCGAGGGCTGCGTCGTGCTGTTGCTCAAGCGGCTGCCGGACGCCTTGCGCGCCGGTGACCGAATCTTGGCGGTACTCCGCGGCACCGCCGCCAACCAGGACGGCCACACGGTGAACATCGTGACGCCGTCACGGGCCGCGCAGGTCGAGGCCTATCGGGCGGCGTTGTCGGCGGCGGATGTGGACGCCCGCACCGTCGGACTGGTGGAAGCACACGGTCCCGGCACCCCCGTGGGGGATCCCGTCGAATACGCCAGCTTGGCGGAGGTGTACGGCGTCGACGGGCCGTGCGCCCTCGCGTCGGTCAAGACGAACTTCGGGCACACCCAATCGGCGGCCGGAGCGCTCGGGCTGATGAAGGCCGTGCTGGCGCTGCAGCACGGCGTGATCCCGCGCAACCTGCACTTCACGCGCCTGCCCGACCAGATGGCCGAGATCAAGACCAACCTTTTTGTGCCGCAGGCTAATACACCGTGGCCCAGCAACGGTCAGCGCGGACCACGTCGAGCGGCGGTCTCGTCGTACGGGTTCTCGGGAACCAATGTGCACGCCATCGTCGAGCAGGCGCCCCTGACGCCCGCACCGGGCGATGCCCCGCCCATCCCCGTGATCGACGGCGCGCTGCTTTTCCCGCTGTCCGCCACATCGCCCGACGGGCTGCGGCAAACCGCGAGGAGGCTCGCGGACTGGGTCGACAAACACGCGCCGGAGCTTGCGGCATCGGACGTGGCGTACACGCTCGCGCGGCGGAGGGCGCATCGGACGGTGCGCACGGCGGTCATCGCCGGCACCCTCGGCGAGCTGACCGAAGGTCTGCGCGGGGTCGCCGCCGGCGAGTTCCCGTATCAGCCGGCGGTCGGGCAGGACGACCGGGGTCCGGTCTGGCTGTTCTCCGGCCAGGGCTCGCAGTGGGCGTCGATGGGCGCCGAGCTGCTCGCGACCGAGCCGGTGTTCGCGGCGACGGTCGCCACGGTGGAGCCGCTGATCGCCCGGGAATCGGGATTCTCCGTCACCCAAGCGATTTCGGTGCCCGCAACGGTTACCGGGATCGATCGCATCCAGCCCGCGCTGTTCACGATGCAGGTCGCGCTGGCGGCCACGATGAGGGCCTACGGCGTGCGGCCGGGGGCCGTGATCGGCCACTCGATGGGTGAGGTCGCGGCCGCGGTTGTGGCGGGGGCGTTGGTGCTGGAGGACGGCGTACGCGTGATCTGCCGCCGCTCGCGGCTGATGGCGACGATCGCCGGCTCCGGTGCGATGGCGTCGGTGGAACTGCCGGCCGAGCAGGTGCTCCTGGAACTCATGGCTCGCGGCGTCGACGACGTCGTGCTGGCAGTGGTGGCCTCGCCGCAGTCCACGGTGGTCGGCGGCGCCGCGCAGGCCGTGCGAGATCTGGTCGCCGGGTGGGAGCAGCGCGACGTGGCGGCGCGCGAAATCGCCGTCGACGTGGCCTCGCACTCCCCCCAGGTTGATCCGATCCTCGACGAACTGTCCGACGTCCTGGCAGGGCTCGACCCCAGGACACCCGACGTGCCCTTCTACTCCTCGACCGCCTTCGACCCGCGCGAGCAGCCAGTGTGTGACGCCTGGTACTGGTCGGACAATCTGCGCCACATGGTGCGTTTCGCCGCCGCTGTGCAGGCGGCGTTGGAGGACGGCTACCGGGTATTCGCGGAGTTGGCCCCACATCCGCTACTCACCCATGCGGTCGAACAGACTGCGGGCAGCCTCGGTATGCCGCTGGCCGCCCTCGCTGCCATGCGCCGCGAGCAGGAGCCTCGGCACGGGCTGCGCGGCTTGCTGGCGGATCTGCACAGTGCGGGCGCGGCCGTCGACTTCTCGGTCCTCTACCCCGAGGGGCGGCTGGTGGACGTTCCGCTCCCGTCCTGGAGCCGCCGCCCACTGCTGCTGAATCGCGGCGGTCAGGATTCGCGGGCACGAGGCGCCTGGACCGTTCCGGTGCATCCACTAATGGGGCCGCACGTGCGATTACCCGAGGAACCCGAGCGCCACGTCTGGCAAGGCGAGGTCGGAACCGCGACGCAGCCGTGGCTGGGCGACCACCGCATACACAACGTCGCGGTTCTCCCGGGGGCGGCGTACTGCGAGATGGCATTGGCCGCGGCGCGCACGATCTTCGGCGAAAAGTCGGAGGTCCGCGATATCACTTTCGAGGCGACGCTGCTCTTGGACGCCGAGACTCCGGTCTCCGCGGACGCGTCGGTGAACGCGCCCGGCATCGCCGATTTCGTGGTGCAGAGCTTTCAGGAGCGCAAGCCGGTCCGGCGGGCGACGGGGGTGCTGCGGGCGCGAGGACGGGAGGACCGTCCAGCCGCCTACGACATTGCGGCCCTGCTCGCGACCCACTCGTGCCGGCTGGATGGCGCCGTATTACGGCAGCAGTTCGACGACCATGGTTTGCAGTATGGCGCGGCCTTCGCCGGACTGGCCACGGCCTACACCGCGGGCGAGGGCGGCGGGACGGTGCTGGCGGAGGTCGCGCTGCCCGGCGCCATCCGCTCGCAACACAGCGCCTACGGCATCCACCCCGCCTTACTTGATGCCTGCTTTCAATCGGTTGCGGCGCACCCCGCGGCCCGGGTTGCGGGTAGCGCCGGTCTGCTGCTGCCGCTTGGCGTACGCGGTGTTCGGCTCTACGCCCCTACCCGCGGCGCGCGCTACTGCTACACGAAGGTCTCCACGGCCGACGGGGCCGGCCTCGAGGCCGACCTCGACGTGCTTGACGAACACGGGACAGTGCTGCTGGCCGTGAGCGGACTGCAAGTCAGCACAGGGGCCGCCGAGGGCGCCCATCGCGATCGCGTGCTGAACGAGCGACTCCTGACCATCGAGTGGACACCGCGAGCGCTGCCCGACGTGGAGCACGTCAGCCGGGAATCATGCTTGCTGATCAGCACTTCCGCCACCGCGGACGTGACGGCGACCAGCCTGGCCGATGCGTTGAAATCCGGGGGAACCGACTGCATCACCATGACCTGGCCGCAGCACTGCGATCACCGGGCCAACTCGGAATCGCTGGGTGCGCATCTTGGTGCCCGCGGGGTCGGCGGGGTGGTCATCCTCACCGGCCCGAAAAACGGCAACCCCGAGGAGGAGTGCGCTGGCCGTGGCGGGGACTATGTGCGGCATCTGGTGCGAATTGCCCGGCAGATCACGGAGATCGACCGCGAGCCGCCGCGTCTGTACGTCGTAACGCGCAACGCCCAGGCCGTCGTGCCTGGGGACGTGAACAACCTGGAGCAGGCCGGGCTCCGTGGCCTGGTGCGAGCCATCAACACTGAATATCCACACCTGCGCGCGAGCCAGATCGACATGGACGAAGACACGGACGCCGAGCAACTGGCCAGACAACTGTTGGGGCCTTCGGACGAGGACGAGACGGCTTGGCGGAACGGCCAGTGGCACACCGCGCGCGTGACTCCTGGGCCGCTGCGGCCTGAGGACCGGAGAACCGCCGTGGCGGATCACCCCCACGACGGGATGCGCATGCAGATCCGGACGCCTGGCGATCTGGAAACGCTGGAACTGGCCGCTTTTCAACGAGTTCCGCCGGGTCGGGGGGAGATCGAGGTTGCGGTCACCGCATCGAGCGTCAACTTCTCCGACATCCTGATCGCCGCCGGCCAGCACCCTGGTGACGATGGGGATGCACGACAGTTGGGCAGGGACTTCGCCGGAGTCGTCACCGCGGTTGGTCCCGAAGTCTCCACCCATCGGGTGGGTGATCTTGTCGGCGGTTTCTCTGCAACCGGTTGCTGGGCAACGTTTGTCACCTGTGACGCCCGGCTGGCCGCGACGCTGCCACCGGGTCTCACCGCTGACCAGGCGGCTGCGGTGACCACTCCGCACGCCGTGGCCTGGCACGCGTTACACGATCAGGCCAGGATCGCCACCGGTGACCGGGTGTTGATCCATTCCGCAGCCGGCAGCGTGGGACGCGCGGCGATCGCGATCGCCCACGCCGCGGGAGCCGAAGTCTTCGCCACGGCCGGCAGTGAGCAGCGGCGTGAGCTGTTGCGCAACATGGGGATCCAGCATGTCTATGACTCCCGTCGCATCGAGTTCACGGAGCAGATCCGCCGCGACACCGGCGGATATGGTGTCGACATCGTGCTCAACTCGCTGTCGGGGGCCGCGCAACGCGCGGGCCTCGAGGCGTTGGCCGCCGGTGGCCGATTTGTGGAAATCGGCAAGCAGGACGTTTGTGCGAACACCCGACTGGAGCTTTTCCCATTCCATCGCAACCTCACCTTCCACTACGTCGATCTGACGTTGATGTCGCAGAGCCACCCGGAGCGGGTGGGCGGATTGCTTAGCACGGTGTATCGCCTTGTCGCAGAGCATGAGCTGCCGTTGCCGGACATCACTCACTACGCGCTCGGAGATGCCACCGCGGCTCTACGCGTGAAAAGCGAGGCGGAGCACACGGGCAGGGTTCTACTCGATATGCCCAAGACCGGTCACACCAACGTCGTGGTACCGCCCGGTCAGAGCCCGACTTTCCGCAACGACGGCTCATACATCATCACCGGCGGCCTGGGCGGGATCGGGCTCTTCCTTGCCGAAAAGATGGCCGCGGCCGGCTGTGGCCGCATCGTGTTGAGCTCGCGATCGCAACCGAATGCCAGGGCGTTGGAGACGATCGAACTCATCCGCGCGATGGGCACCGACATCGAGGTGGACTGCGGCGACATCGCCGAAGCCGGCACGGCGACGCGCTTGGTGGCGACGGCGACTGCCACCGGCCTGCCGTTGCGGGGGGTGTTGCACGCCGCCGCGGTATTCGAGAACGCGATGCTCGCCACCACGAGCGACGAGCTGATCGACCGCAACTGGGCTCCGAAGGTATTCGGGGCGTGGAACTTACACCGGGCGACGGCCGCTCTCGCCCTGGACTGGTTCTGCTTGTTCTCCTCGGCGGTAGGTCTGGTGGGCTCGCCCGGACAATCGGCGTACGCCGCCGCGAACAGCTGGCTGGACGCGTTCGCGCGGTGGCGCCGAGCCCGCGGCCTTCCCGCCACCGCGATCGGGTGGGCGCTATGGGCCGAGGTCGGCCGCGCCGCCGAGCTCAGGTCCGCGACCGGCGAAGACGTGGCCCCCGGGCAGGACGGCGAAGGCACCGCGATCGCGCACTGGCGCGACACGGCTTTCACCGCCGACGAGGGCGCCTACGCGTTTCAAGCACTCCTGCGCCACGACCGCGCGTACGCCGGGTATGCAAAGCTGACGGGCACCCCGTGGTTCGCCGCCTACGCGCAACGCAGCAGGTTCGCTGAATTGTTCCGCTCCAGGGGCCAAAGCTCGACGGACGCAAGCGAATTGCTGGGCGAGTTGAAGGCCCTGTCGCCGGAAGACCGGCCCGTTCGGCTCCGCCGCATGGTCTCCGACGCCGTGAGCCTGATTCTGCGGCGCACCATCGACCCGGATCACCCGCTCTCCGAGTATGGCCTCGACTCGATGGGCAACCTTGAGCTGCGCACCCGTATCGAGGCGGAAACAGGGGTGCGCGTCACCACCAACGACATCACCACCATTCGGGGTCTGGCCGGGCTACTGTGTGAAACCCTTTCTGCAACTGCCGACCGCGGTTCCGGCGCAAGCGGACAGAAGGAGGAAGAGTGTTCGTAGGTGCGGGGCCGGCGCGCGGGTTGTTCGTGGGAACGGTTCATGACTGGGTGCCCGAGTCGGGCAGGATCGTGTCCTGGGAAGCCTCACCGTCCTCCCTCGAGAAGGCCCGGCAGGCGCCGATAAGCGATGTGCCGCTGAGCGCCATGCAGGAAGCCCACCTGCGCGGCTTTTCCCGCTACGCGGCCCGCGGGCTCGACTATGCCCGGCTGGTCATCGGGTGCGGCGACGAACCCGGCCGGTGCGACGTCCGTGCCATGAGCTACGTCATCAATGCACACCTGCGCCGACACAAGACGTATCACAGTTGGTTCGCATACCAAGACGCGGAATGCATTGTGCGGCATACCATCGATGATCCCGCCGATATCGAGTTCGTTCCGACCCGGCGTGACACGATGACACCGACCGAGTGGCGTCAGTTCGTGCTGTCCACCCCCGACCCGGTGCAATGGGACTGCTTCAGGTTCGGCATCATCCAGCGCGCGGACCACTTCACCTTCTTCGCGATCGTCGATCACGTGCACTGTGACCCGACGATCATCTCGGGGTTGTACACGGAAATCTTGATGAACTACCGCAGCCTGATCACCGGGGGCGCGCTCGGTTCGTCACCATCGCCCGCCAGTCACGACGATTTCTGCATGCGAGAGAAGCAACACCTGGCCAGCCTGGCGGCGTCTTCCCCCGAGGTGCGGAGGTGGATCGAATTCGCCGAACGGAACGGCGGAACGCTACCGGACTTCCCCCTGCCGCTCGGCGACTTGTCCGTGCCTTCCGGTGGCGACCTCGTCGTCCAGCGCCTGATGGGTCAGGAACAGACCGCCGCATTCGAATCACTCTGCATCCGAGCGGCCGCGCGCATCAGCGGGGGCCTGTTCGCCTGTGTGGCTCTCGCGCAGTACGAGTTGACCGGCGCGACGACGTATTACGGGCTCGCGCCGATCGACAAACGCAGGACCCTCGCGGAATTCTCGACCATGGGATGGTTCACCGGCGTGGTTCCGTTCACCGTCCCCGTCGACCCGGCATCTTTTGCAGAGACCGCGCGCGCCGCGCAGGCGTCCTTCGACTCGAATCTGGATCTCGCGAATGTGTCGTTCAACGACGTGCTGAAGTTGGCGCCCTGGCTCAGGGAGTGGGGACCGAATTGCACCATGGTCAATTACATGGATGCCGGCCTGCCGCCCTTTTCCGCCACCGTCGCTTCCCAGATGAAGAACGCGAACGTCAAAATCTATTGCGACCCAAGGGATCCGGCTCACTTGTATATTTCGGTGATCCGGCTCTTCGACGAGGTGTCGATTTGGGTGAATTTCCCGAACAATCCGGTGGCGAGGGACTCCGTGACCCGATTTCTGAACGCGCTGACAGCGGTATTCAAGCGCGTCTTGGCGGACGACGGTTCGAGTGCGGCAAGGACCGAGGTCACGGATCTTGCCTACGCGGACGACGATTGACGGGGCCGGTTGCGTCGATGAAAGTTGTCTTGGCGGCCCACGGAACGCGCGGCGATGTCGAGCCCTGCGCCGCTGTCGGCCTTGAGCTGATGCGGCGAGGGCACGAAGTACGCGTGGCGGCGCCGCCCGACCTGATTGGCTTTGTGGAGTCGGCCGGGCTTGTTGCGGTCGGGTACGGGCCGGATTCGCAGGAGCAGGTCAAGGCGCTCGCGGATTTCCACCACCACGCCTTCAAGCCGCAAAACCCGATCAACTTGGTCCGCGCGGGCAAGGAGCTTTTCATCGAGGGTTGGGCGCAGATGAGTTCGACGCTGACTTCGGTGGCGGACGGGGCCGACGTACTGGTAACCGGCCAGACGTACCACGGGGTCGTCGCCAATGTGGCGGAGTACTACGACATTCCAGTGGCTGCGCTTCACCACATGCCGATCTGCGTCAATGGCCAGCTGGCTCTTCCGTCGATACCATCGCCGGCTCCCCTGGTCCGCGCTACGTTGAGGACGGCGTGGTGGCTGTACTGGCTTATCACCCAGGAGGTCGATGACGCGCAACGCCGTCAACTGGGCCTACCGCGGGCAACGGCCCCCGCGGCGAAACGGATGGCGCAACGCGGATCGCTCGAAATCCAGGCCTACGACGGAGCGTGTTTTCCGGGCCTGTCGAAGGAATGGAACGGCCGCCGGCCGTTCGTCGGCGCGCTCACGATGGAATTACCGACGCATGACGACGGTGAGGTGGCTTCGTGGGCTACCGCGGGAACGCCCCCCATCTACTTCGGGTTTGGCAGCACACCGGTCCGGTCGCCCGCCGACGCGATCGCCATGATCGCCGCGGCCTGCGCGGACCTCGGCGAACGGGCCTTGGTGTATTCGGGCGCGACCAGCCCACACTGCACGCCGCATTCCGACCGAATACGACTGGTGGGCCCGCTGAATTACACCGTCACCCTTCCGCTCTGCCGCGCGATTGTTCACCACGGTGGCGGGGGCACCACGGCCGCCGGTCTGCGAGCCGGAATTCCCATGCTGATCCTCTGGGACGTGGCCGAGCAGCCGCTGTGGGCCGCGCAGGTCACCCGGATGCGAGTTGGCCGATCCCAGCGCCTGGTGAGCACCACCGTGGAATCGCTCGTGAGACACCTCCGTGAAATCCTTGCGCCGCAATACACGGCCCGGGCTCGCGATTTCGCCGGTCGCATGACCAAGCCTGCCGAAAGCATCAGCGCGGCAGCCGATCTCGTGGAGGCGGTCGCCCGCGGGGAGCGTGTTCGATGATGTGGGGAACGGTGCTGCCGATCGCTCTTTGGCTGTCGCTCGACCCGACGCGTCTGGTCGTCGGCGGAATCTTGATGTCACGCCCCCGGCCCCGACACAACCTCCTTGCCTACTGGTGGGGCGGCATGACAGCGGGCCTGGGCCCGGCCGTCGGCGCCTTCGTACTTCTGCGGAATTCCCCACCGACGGTTATGGAAGATGCGAAGACTACGGTCATGCGCTTCACGGGCGCCTACTTCCAGATCGCGGTCGGCGTGCTTGCGCTGGCGATCGCGACAGGAGTGTGGGCGTACCGCGGCGCCCCGTCGTCCTCAGGCCAGCAATTGCCCCGACCGACCGCGGCCGCCCGGCTCACGGCGCGCATCCGGCGCGCGTTGCAGGGCGGAAATCCGTGGGTGGCGTTCGGGATCGGACTGATGACGACCGTGCCACTCGCCGATTATCTCGTGGTCCTCATCATCATCGCCTCCTCGAGAGCAGCCATCGGCGCTCAACTCGGCGCAGTCGTGATATTCATCGTCGTGGTGCTCGCTCTCGTCGAGGTCCCCCTCGTCAGTTATCTTGTCGCACCGGCGCAGACGCAGCAGGCGATGGTCCAGCTGCAAAGGTGGTTCGCCACTCACCGTCGACGGCTTCTGATCGCGGCACCCGCTCTCGCTGGGATCATGCTGTTGGCCGCGGGTGTCAGCAGCCTCTGAACCGCCAGCGTCGTTCATTTCGAACGGGGCAGCCTCCGGCGGGGAGCTTCGGTGCGCCCAGCGTAGGTCCACCCAGCCGTCGGCCGGGCGTAGCCGCTAACCAAGGAGGGCGCTCTCCGGCCCAGCCGGTCCACGTGCGCCTGGATGAGCTCGAACGGGTAGTCGGTGTGTCGCTCGATGACATCGCGCACGTTCGCCATGGACGCGTGCCACGGCATGTCGTATCGCGCCAGGTTGGTCTTGAGGAAAGGGAACCGGAAGTCCTTGATGAGTCCGTCCCAAAAGTGCAGGGTCCCGTTATTGCGGCCGGAGCGTTTATTCGCCCACGGATGGGCTGATGAGCGGCCATAGGCGAGTTCGATGGCGGCGGCGGAGACGAACGGGTTGAGGCTGAGGCCCGCCTTGCGAGCCCGCGCAGATATGCCGATCTCGTAGCGCCAGATGACCGTCTGTTTGTGGACCACGTACTGGAAGCCGTTCCAGAAATCCTCGAGAAACGGACGTGTGCGCGGATTGAGATCCCAAGCCAGAAAGAAAGATTGGAGATGGGGAACCAACTGGGTGTTCTCGACCGCGCCGTACATGTCGGCACCGTGAAACGAGCTCAACATGTTTTCGAGGGAAAAGAGCGGACCGAACACGCTGTCATTGGCGACCAGAAACCGGTCGAACTGATCGAGCGACCACCCGCGGTGCGTGAGAACGCACCACGCGAGGTGCCACGATCCGAAATCGTAAGAGAGTGTGCGGCGGGTGTAGATGCCGGCACACAGAGAGCGGATGGAAGCCACGGACTCCGGTGTGAGAGTGGGCGAGCCGGAGACGAAGACAATGGTCGCGCCCTGCTCCCGCAACGCCTTCAGGTAATAGGCGACGTACGGGTCGACGACGCCCTGGGGATCGAAGTGGGCAAACAACGCAAGCGTACGGCGGCCGGGCGGCGGATGCGGCGGAAGCTCTAGGTGGGTTTCGCACAGGAATCGGAAGGCGTTGCCGCCCAGCCGATAACGCGCCGCGGCTGACGCGCGCTCTGCTTCGGTGCGAAGCGAATCCGAAATCTTCATCGCGACCCCGTGGCCTCCGGTGAGTGCTCAGTCGACGTGAAGCGGCCAGCCGCCAGCGCTAGGCATCCAACCGCGCGAACTGATTCTGTTGATAGCGCTCGACGCAGGCCGCTCTTCGGACCTTGCCGCTGGTGGTGATGGGGATCGAACCGGGCGCTACCACAACGAGATCGGCAATGCTCAGTCCGTGCACGGTGGATATCGCGGAAGTGACTTTGCGCTTGACGGCATCGAAACCCGCTTCGCTGGCGTCGGCGCGATTCTTGAACTCGATGATCGCGACGACTTTTTCGGTGCCCTCGGCCGGAACCGAGATTGCTGCGCACCGCCCCGGCGCGATGCTCTGGATCGTTGCCTCGAGGTCGTCGGGAGAGTGGTTGCGGCCGTAGACGATCAATAGATCCTTGATACGGCCGATGATGAACAGTTCGCCGTCGGCGATGAACCCCATATCTCCGGTCCGCAGCCAGGGCCCCTCGGGAGTGCCGGCCGTCGCATCGACAAGCGTTGCGCCGAATTTCTCTTCAGACTCTGGTCGTTTCTGCCAGTAGCCGGACGCGACGTTGTGCCCATGCACCCAGATTTCACCGGTCGTTCCCGCCGGACATTCGATACGTGTCTCCGGATTGACGATGCGCACCATCGGTGAGCGTGGCGCGCCGTAACTGACCAGTGCGGTACCGCCCCCGCTCGCACACCGCTTCGCGAGGCCAGCGGTCAATTCTTCGGAGTCGAAGTGCACGACTTGTGGTGGTTGACCCGCTTCGCGGGTCGCGACGTACAGCGTTGCCTCCGCCATTCCATACGAGGGCCGCAACACCCGCTCCGGGAGGTTGAAGGAGGCGAAGCGCTCGGTGAAGCGTCGCAGCGTCGCGGGCTGGACTCGCTCGCTGCCGTTGAGGATGCTGAGCACGTTTCCCAGATCGAGGCCGGCCAGGTCGTCGTCCGAGGTCTTTCTTGCGGCCAATTCGAAGGCGAAATTAGGCCCCGCCGATAGTGCGTGACTGTTGCAGGCCAGCAACTGCATCCACCGGGCCGGCCGCTGCAGGAACGCCACCGGAGTCGTGAGCACGGTGTGGAACCCCGTCAGCACCGGAAAGATGATTCCGAGATGCAACCCCATGTCGTGGTAGAAGGGCAGCCACGACACCACAGTGGTGTCCGGTGGGGCCACGCCGCCGTGGTCGCCGAAGAAGGCGGCATTGATCTGCCCGAAATTGGCCATGATGTTCCTGTCGGAGACCATCACTCCGGCGGGGGTGCGCGTCGACCCGGACGTGTATTGCAAATAGATGGTGTCGATTGAGCTGTCGACCCGCGCGCGCGGCGCGTTCGTCGAGCCCGGGGCCGGCGAATCAACCGCGACGATCGACGGAACGGAGTCCCCGGCCCCCGCCTCGACATACCGGGCGACGTCGTCCGCGATCGACGATGTCGTGAGGAGGACGGAGGGCGAGGTGTCTTTCAGTACCGCACCGACACGTTCGTCGCTGGCCCCACCGAGTGGAACCGCAATCAGCCCAGCCTGTAATGCGGCAAGGAAGGCGGCGATGTAGTCCAGCCCGTGCGGCGCCAGTATCACTGCGCGCTCCCCCGGCCGCCCGTGAATCCCCAACTGCGGTGCGAGGTTAAGCACTCGCCGGTACAGCTGCGACCATGTCACGCTTTCGGCGATTCCGTTGCGATCCAGCTCGTAATCCATGAACGTGAACGCCGTCCGGTTGGGCTGCAGGCTGGCGCGTTCGCGCAGCAGTGTCGGAATGGGACACTTAAGCATGGGCGTCAGGCTACCCCGGCCATTATCACCGCGTCGGTTTTGCGCCGGACACGATGGGCGGCTGCAACGTACGCCGATAGAGAACGTGATCAGCCGGCTGAACTCCGCGCCAATCTTGGTGGCGCTATTGGATTTGCGCTTCAAATACGGCTATCGGTTTCTCAGCCGCCTCCTCACGAGGGACGACGTCTTATTCCTCAATTACGGATATGAGGAGGATCCGCCGCTGGCCCTGTCGCTGGCGGCGGACGACGAGCGCGATCGGTTTCCCATCCAGCTCTATCACCGCACGGCGACCCAGGTGGATCTCGCCGGCAAGGATGTGCTGGAAGTCAGTTGCGGCCACGGCGGTGGTGCCTCGTATCTGGTGCGAACGCTGCACCCCGCCTCTTACACGGGGTTGGATCTCAATACGGTCGGAATAGACTTCTGCCGAAAGAGGCACGATCTGCCCGGCCTGCAGTTCGTGCAGGGTAACGCGGAAAGCCTGCCCTTCCCCGACGCGTCCTTCGACGCGGTGATCAACGTCGAAGCCGCGATTAATTACCGCAACGTCCGCCGGTTCTTCGCTGAAGTGGAACGCGTGCTGCGGCCGGGCGGGCATTTCCTGTACGCGGATATCCGCTATGCCGACGAAATCGCCACCTGGGAAGCGGACCTGGCCGGCATCTCCCTGCGCCGGATCTCAGAGACGGCGATCAACGCACAGGTCATGCGCGGGTTGGAGCAAAATCGCCTGTTCGACCAAATCACTCGGCGTCTGCCCAACATCGGATTCCTACGTGGCATCGCCGAGGACTATGCAGGGGGGCGCGGTTCGTTGATCTACCGGCGCCTGGAAAACGGCGAGGCTTCCTACCGGTTGTTCAGCTTCGCCAAGAATTGATCCGCCTCGTCTCGAGACTTCATGCCGGCGTCACGCCGTGTGAAGCCAATACTCCCTCGCCCGGTGCACAACGGCCTATTCTTTGAACAGCAAACGCGGGGGCCGGGATTGGCGGAGGTCGGATGGCGGCCGTAGCAACGTGCCAGGCATGCGGCACCGAGCTTTTCGAGAATGCGCGGTTCTGTCACGGATGCGGCTCACCAGTTGCCCAACCCACGGCCCACGCGGAGTACAAGCAGGTGTCGGTGCTGTTCGCCGACGTTGTGCATTCCATGGACATAGCCGCGGCCGTCGGCGCGGAGCGGCTGCGCGAAATCATGGCCGAACTGGTCGACCGCTGCACCGACGTGGTGCACCGCTACGGGGGCACGGTGGACAAGTTCACCGGCGACGGGATCATGGCGGTGTTCGGCGCGCCCGTAGCAATGGAGGACCACGCGGTTCGCGCCTGCCTGACGGCCTTGGGAGTTCAGGAGGAGATCAAGCGGCTCGCGAGCGACGTCCGACAGCGCGACCGTGTGGACCTGCAGTTGCGGGTAGGCCTGAACTCCGGCCAGGTAATAGCGGGCGAAATCGGTTCCGGGCCGTTCCGCTACACCGCGATCGGTGAGCAAGTCGGGATGGCCCAACGGATGGAATCTGTGGCGCCCCCGGGTGAGGTGATGTTGAGCGAATCCACCGCACGTCTCGTTCAGGAAGCCGCCGTGTTGGGCGCCGCCGAGGAGGTGCACATCAAGGGCAGCGATGCCCCGGTGCTGTCCCGTCGCCTGCTCGGCATGACCGGTGGTTGGCAACGAAGCCGGTCCCTGCAGGGCGCCCTGGTAGGACGAGAACTCGAAGTTGCGACGGTCGCGGGCCTCCTGGATCGGTCCTTGAGCGGGCGGGGTTGCGTTATCTGCGTTGCTGGACCACCGGGCATCGGCAAGACGCGCCTCGCTGATGAGGCCATCGCGATGGCGCGGGGGCGCGGTTTCGAGGTGTCAGCAGTCTTCTGTGAGTCGCACACCAGCGACGTCCCCTTTGTCGTGGCGGCACGGCTACTTCGCGAAGCCGCCCGAATAACCGAGCTCGACGACGAGGCGGCGCGCACACAGGTGCGCGCCAGCGTCCCCGATGCGTCCGATGAGGATTTGCTGCTGCTGTATGACTTGATGGGCATTAGAGAACCCGAGACCCTACCCCCCACGATCCGTCCCGATGCGCGGCGCCGGCGGTTGACCGCACTGATCAACTCAATCTCGTTGACGCGCACCCAACCGGTTCTCTACGTCGTCGAGGACGTGCATTGGATCGACGAGGTCAGTGAGTCGCTGCTGGCCGAATTACTCACCATCATCCCCCGAACGCCGTCGATGGTGCTGATCACATACCGGCCCGAATACCGCGGCGTACTGTCTAATGTCCTTGGTGCACAGGCGATCTCGTTGACGCCGCTGAGTGAGTCGGAAACCGCGACGCTGCTTGACGAGTTGTTGGGCACCGATCCGTCGGTCGCCGGGATCAAGTCGCTTGTTGCCGAACGGGCGGGCGGTAACCCGTTTTTCGCACAGGAGATGGCGCGTGAGCTCGCCGAGCGCGGTGTGCTCGAGGGCGACCGTGGCGGTTTCACCTGCACGACAGACCTGGCCGACGTCACCGTTCCGGCGAGCCTGCAGGCCACCATCTCCGCGCGCATCGACCGCCTGGATCCCGATGCCAAGCAGACGTTGAACGCCGCCGCGGTAATTGGCTCGCGCTTCACGCCCGAGTTGCTCGCCGCGGTGGGCAACGCCCCTGCCCTGGACGGGCTTCTCAGCGCCGCGCTGATCGATCAGGTCCGTTTCACACCGGGGGCCGAGTTCGCGTTCCGCCACCCGCTGATCCGGGCGGTCGCCTATGAATCGCAACTGAAATCCGACCGCGCCCAGATGCACCGGCGCCTGGCAGCTGCTATCGAGGCCCGCGGGCCGGAATCCGCCGACCAGAACGCGGCGCTGATCGCCGAACATCTCGAAGCCGCAGGTGACCTTCAGGATGCTTACGGGTGGCATATGCGCGCCGCAACGTGGGCGACTTACCGCGATATCGCCGCGGCACGTCTGGGTTGGGAATCTGCAAGAAGGATCGCCGACGCATTGCCCGCCGAGGACCCGCACCGAGCAGCCATGCGGATCGCCCCGCGCACCATGCTGTGCGCGACCGCCTGGCGCGTCCGGATGAGCGTGGCCGGTGAGCGTTTTGATGAACTGCGGAGGTTGTGCACCGCCGCTGGGGACAAGGCGTCACTGGCGATCGCTATGGCAGCGCTGGTGGCTGATCACACGCACCAGGACCGCGTTGTCGAGGCTTCGCAGCTAGCTTCGGAGGCCGTGACCCTGGTCGAGTCCATCGGCGATCCCACGCTGACGGTAGCGCTGTCCTTCACGCCGATCCGCGCCAAGATGGCAAGCGGCGAGTGGTCGGAGATGCTCCGGCTGTCCCAGCGGGTCATCGACCTGGCCGCCGGTGACCCCGCCAAGGGCAACCTGCTTTTCGGGTCTCCCCTGGCCCTCGCCTACGCGCAACGGGCCATCGCCCGTTACGCACTGGGTCGCCCGGGATGGCGAGAGGACCTGCGGCGCGGGCTGACCGTGGCGCAGGGCGCCGACTCCCTGTCCTACGTCACCCTCGTGAGCTATGTGTACTCCGCGGGGATACCGGCCGGCGCGCTGCGGCCCGACGAATCCACGGTGCGGGAGATCGAGGATGCGTTAACCATCGCCGAACGATCCGGCGACAACCTCCAGTTGGGTTTCGCCTGGTTGACCCTGGGCCTTGCGCTGGTGCACCGCCACACGGATGCCGAGCGTGATCGCGGGCAGAAGTTGCTGGCGGAGGTCCACGAGGTTTTCCTGCGCGGGGGCCACTTCCTGTGCGATCTACAGCTGCTCGACGCGTATGTGGCCCGTGAGACGGCCCGCCGAGGGGATCGCGATCAAGCGATACCGCAGATGCGCGCCGCGGTCGACCATCTCGCCCGTGGCGGCCAACTCCTGTCTTGGGGAATTCCGGCGACGTCGGTTCTGGTGGAGACCTTGCTAGACCGCGGGACCGAATGTGACGTTGCCGAAGCCGGGGCCGCAATCGAGCGGTTGGCGGACGCACCGGCCGATGAGGGCCTGGCGATACGTGAAATTTGGCTGCAGCGGCTGCGCGCCCTTCTGGCGCGGGCGCGGGGCGATATGGAGGCCTACTCGCGGCTCAGAGATCGCTACCGCGACATGGCGAGAACGCTTGGCTTCGAAGGACACACCGACTGGGCCGAGGCGATGCCATAGGGCCGGCCGTCGTCAGGGGCGCGGCTGCACCTCGACACTCGGCGGCCGTGACTGCGGCTCCTGGGGTTTCGCACGAACCGATCGCCGCACCAGGCTGAACGCGACCGCGCCGCCGGCGAGGATCACGACGGCCGCGCCCGCGAACACCAACGGACGCCTGCTCCGGCGCTGCGCCCGCCGCGCGTCCTGCAGCGCCTGAGGCAGGTTCGAAACCACCTCCTGCGCGGCGGCCAACTCTTGGGCGAGCGTCTCTTGGGCCGCGGCGAGTTCCTTGGCCAGGCGCCCCTCTTGGTATTTGCGACGGAGCTGCGCTGCGGTCGACTGAGCAGACTGGACGCTCAGGCCGACGACTCCCCTGGTGACGTCCACTGGTCCCACTGTCGAGTAAGTCAGCCCGCGAGCCAGTCGCTCACGCGGGCTCAGCCGGGATTCCGCCTTTGCGCTCATCTGCCGCCTTTCTGTGCGTGCTGAACAGACTGCCAGCATAGGGACGTCGGCGGAACCGTTGTGCGCGCGACGCAGTTTCGGCGGCGGCTCGGCTTGAGCGACACCGGGTGTGGGCATGCCCCGCGCGTAATGGCAGACTCTCATGCCGTGACCAACAGCCCCCATCAGACCGCTACCGCCACGCTCCACACCAACCGCGGCGACATCAAAGTCGCCCTGTTCGGCAACCACGCGCCCAAGACCGTCGCCAACTTCGTTGGCCTGGCGCAGGGCACCAAGGAGTACTCGACCCAGAACGCATCGGGCGGGTCCTCCGGTCCGTTCTACGATGGCGCGGTCTTCCACCGGGTGATCCAGGGCTTCATGATCCAGGGCGGCGACCCGACCGGCACCGGTCGCGGCGGCCCCGGCTACAAGTTCGCCGACGAGTTCCACCCCGAACTTCAATTCGACAAGCCGTACCTGCTGGCGATGGCGAATGCGGGCCCGGGCACCAACGGCTCGCAATTCTTCATCACGGTCGGCAAGACACCCCACCTGAACCGGCGGCACACCATCTTCGGCGAAGTGACGGACCCGGAATCGCAGCGAGTGGTCGAGGCGATCGCGACGACGTCCACCGACGCCAACGACCGCCCGACCGAGCCGGTGGTCATCGAGTCGATCACCATCACGTAAGCCGGGCCACCGGCCGCTTTCGATCAGTGCGGGTGACGGCCCGCGTAACCGGCGGCGGTCAGCGCGTCGAGCACCTCGAGCGGGTCCGTCCCGAGGTCCCAGCGAGAGAACAGAACCAGCCCGCCGTCGGCGGTCTCGACCTCAAGTAGCCGGTTTTTGCGTCCGTAGCGCCGGAACTCGGTGATTCGGATGATCTTGATGTCGTCGGGTCGTAATACCTGCGTCCGGAACCATCCCCGGAGCAACAAGCCGTCGGCGGTAATTGCCAGCTTCGGCCGCGCGCGCCACGTCGCGCCCGCAAACAAGATCAGACCCACCGCGGCAATCCCCGTGAGAATCCGCCCCGGCGCGTCTGTGACCACGGTCACACTGGCGATAGCCATCAGAACACCGGCGGCCCCACAACCAGCGATTCCAGGCGTGCGCGGCTCCCACTGTGTTTGCTGCATGCGCCGTTCAGCCCCTCCCACCACGGCCTATGGAGTTATCCACAGACGCTATCAACAGTGGGGATAAATCACACGCGTGTGATTGGGGGGTGGGAATGTTGCTGGCGCGGTAACGGAGCAACCCGAAAATGAATTCATTCCGCGGCTGATGTCGCTCAGTGCCAGCGCATCGTCAGCAACAAACCCGTGATCATGAAAGCGAACGCGATGGCGTAGTTCCATGGACCGAGTTGCGCCATCCAGTTGAGGGCGGTCGGCGCCTGGCTGCCCACGGCGGCCAGCTGAAACACCATCAACCAGACGAGCCCGATCAGCATCAGGCCGACGAACAAGGCAACGAACCAGACGCTGGACGGTCCCACCTTCACCTTCACCGGCGTGCGGCTGACCGCGCCGACGGCGAAGTCGTTCTTCTTGCGGACCTTGGACTTGGGCATGATTACCTCAACAAGACGGTGAGTGGGACGGGTGCAACGATAAAGACCGCAGCTGCACGCACAGCTTGGCTACGAGACTAACTCACCCGGCACGCCGACCAGGAAATTGGAGAGCCGAATGAGCGACGGACGCCGGTCACCATGGCGCTTCGGCGTCCCGGTGGTGTGCCTGTCGGCGGGATTGCTCCTTGCGGCCACCCACGGGGTGTCCGGCGGCGCCGAGATCCGTCGCAGTGACGCCCCCCGGCTGGTCGATCTGGTTCGCGAGGCCCAAGCTTCGGTGAACCATCTCAACGCCCAACGCGACTCGCTGGCCGGCAAGATCGATGCCGCGCACGGACGGTCCTCGGATCTGGCGTTGGCGGCGATGCTGCGCCGCTCCGCCGAGCTGGCCGCCGAGGCGGACATGAACCCGGTCCACGGCCCAGGCCTCGCTGTCACGTTGGACGACGCGCCACGGGACGCCAACGGCCGCTTCCCGCGGGATGCGTCGCCCGACGACCTGGTGGTGCACCAGCAAGACATCGAGGCCGTCCTCAACGCGTTGTGGAGCGCCGGCGCGGAGGCGATCCAGATGCAGGACCAGCGCATCATCGCCACGTCCGTGCCCCGCTGCGTCGGCAACACGCTGCTGCTCAACGGGCGCACCTACAGCCCGCCCTACACGATCACCGCGATCGGCAACGCGGCCGCCATGCAAGCCGCCCTGGCCGCCGCTCCCCTGGTCACCCTGTACCGCCAGTACGTGGTCCGATTCGGGCTCGGCTACCGCGAAGAGGTCAAGCCCGACGTGCAGGTCGTCGGCCACACCGAGCCGGACCGGCTGCATTTCGCGCAGCCCATGGGAACCATCGGCTACTGATTTCCAGCGGACGGTAACCTGGCACGGTGCGGATCCTGGTCGTCGACAACTACGACAGCTTCGTGTTCAACCTGGTGCAGTACCTCGGCCAGCTGGGCGTCGAGGCCGAGGTGTGGCGCAACGACGACCCCCGGCTTACCGACGAGGCAGCCGTCGCCAAGCGGTTCGATGGTGTGCTGCTCAGCCCCGGTCCGGGCACCCCGGAACGTGCGGGCGCTTCGATCGGCCTGGTGGGCGCGTGTGCCGCCGAGCGCACCCCGCTGCTTGGGGTCTGCCTCGGACACCAAGCCATCGGCGTCGCCTTCGGCGCCACCGTGGACCGCGCGCCCGAGCTGCTGCACGGCAAGACCAGCAACGTCTTCCACACCAATACCGGTGTGCTGGAAGGGCTTCCGGATCCGTTCACGGCAACGCGCTACCACTCGCTGACCATCCTGCCGGAGTCGCTGCCCCCGGTGCTGGAGGTGACGGCGCGCACCCGCGGCGGCGTCATCATGGGGGTGCGGCACAGCGAGTTGCCAATTCACGGTGTCCAGTTCCATCCGGAGTCGATCCTGACCGAGGGCGGCCACCGGATGCTGGCGAACTGGCTCGCCTACTGCGGGTGGGCCCGCAACGACACACTGGTCCGCCGGCTCGAGAACGAGGTGCGGGCCGCGGTGCAGCCCTATTTCCCGGCCGAACCGGCGGCTACTGGCCGAACTTCAGCGTGATGATCCCGTCGCGGTTGCACCCGGTGCCGGCCGGCGGGTTCTGATACACCACCCGGTGGGACTGCGAGCCACCCGCGTCCACGTCGGGCCCCTTGTCCAGCACCCCCGTCCAACCCAGCGCCCGTAACCGCGGCTCGGCGTCCGCCCAGAACATGCCGCTCAGGTCGGGCATCACGAACTGGTTGCCTTTGGACACCTGTAGCTCGATCACCGAATCCACCGGAACCACCTGGCCCTTAGGCGGATTGGTGCCGATCACCTCACCGGCCGGCCGGTTGCTGTCCACCTGTGCCTGGGTGACCTTGGTGAAGCCGTAGACGGTGAGATTCTTCTGCGCGACGTCGACGGTCTGACCCGCTACGTCGGGCACCTGCTTGGTCTCCGGCCCCGAGCCGACGATGACGGTGATGACGTTGGTGATCGCCGACGTCTGGTTGGCCGGCGGGTTGGTGCCGATGACCTTGCCAAGCAGCTCCGGGCTCGACGGTGAATTGGCCTGCTTGAACTTGCTGAAGCCGGCGGCCTTGAGCTTGCTGACCGCGTCGGAGTAACCCAACGAGGACACGTCGGGCACTTCGCGTTGCTCGGGACCGGTCGAGACGTTGATGGTGACCTCGTCGCCCGCGCTCACCGAGGCGTTGGCCCCGGGGTCGGTGCTGATGACGTGGTCGGGCGGGATCGTCGAATCGGGCTTTTGCAGGGTGCGCGTCTTGAAGCCGCGGTTCTGCAGCGCGGCAATGGCATCGGCGGAGACCTGGCCCCGCACGTCGGGCACCTGCACATCGCGGGTGGTGCCGCCGAGGGTGTTGAAGGCGATGACGACGACGATCGTCAACACCGCCAGCGCGGCGACCGCGACGATCCAGCGCCCGACCGAACCGCCGTTGCGGTCGTCGATGCGACGCAGGGGTTGCCGGGGCAGCGCGTCGGTGCGCGGGCCGGGCAGGTTTCCGCCCGTCGCCAGTAGCGAGCTCCGGTCGGCGTCGGTGAGGACCTTGGGCGCCTCGGGCGGTTCGCCGTTGTGCACCCGCACCAGATCGGCGCGCATCTCCGCGGCGGTCTGATAGCGGTTGTCCGGGTTCTTGGCCAGCGCCTTGAGCACGACGGCGTCGAGGTCGGCGGAGATGCCCTCGTGCCGGTGCGACGGCGGAATCGGGTCTTCCCGCACGTGCTGGTAGGCGACGGCGACCGGCGAGTCGCCGGTGAAAGGCGGTTCGCCCGTAAGGATTTCGTAGAGTACGCAACCCAGCGAGTAGACGTCGGACCGGGCGTCCACGGTATCGCCGCGGGCCTGCTCGGGCGACAGATACTGGGCCGTCCCGATCACCGCCGCGGTTTGGGTGACGCTGTTGCCGCTGTCGGCGATCGCGCGCGCGATGCCGAAGTCCATCACCTTGACCGCATTGGTGTTGCTGATCATGATGTTCGCCGGCTTGACGTCGCGGTGGATGATGCCGTTCTGGTGACTGAAGTTCAGCGCCTGGCACGCGTCGGCAATGATCTCGATGGCCCGTCGCGGGGGTAGCGGCCCGTCGGTATGGACGATGTCGCGCAGCGTGACACCGTCGACGTACTCCATGACGATGTACGGCAGGGGGCCCGTCGCTGTCTCCGCCTCGCCGGTGTCGTAGACCGCGACGATCGAGGGGTGATTGAGGGCGGCGGCGTTTTGCGCCTCGCGGCGGAACCGCAGATAGAAGCTCGGATCGCGGGCCAGGTCGGCGCGCAGCACTTTGACCGCGACATCGCGGTGCAACCGGACGTCGCGGGCCAGGTGAACCTCGGACATACCCCCGAATCCGAGGATTTCGCCCAGTTCATAGCGGTCAGACAGGTGTTGAGGGGTGGTCATCGTGGCATCTCGTGTCGGGCCGGTGATGCGCTGAGCGTCGGTGGTTCACCCCGCCCGTACTCGGCCGGCCCTCGTTGCAGTCCAGAATTACTTATCGTCCCGCGATCCGTCCAATTGAGCCGTGGTGCGGAGCCGCTCGGGGTATTGCTCGCCGGCGGCGGGGGCGGACTGCCGGTGTCGGTGACCGTCGGCGGCGGGGGTTGCTGCTGGGTGTCCGCGCGGGAGTTGATGACGATGAGCACCGCGATGATGATGGCCAGCGTTCCGAGCACCCCGGCGGCCCACAGCAATGCCCGCTGACCCGACGAGAAGGTGCGCCGCGCCGGGGGCGGCCGATGACCGCCGGTGGCCGGCCGGGATCGGCGCGGCGCCGCGCTCCGGGTGCTCGGCACGGCGGCCGCCCGGGTCGTCGGGCTGGACGGAATCGCCGCCGGCGATGCCCTACCGGGGGGCGGTGACTGGCTGGGTCGCGGCGGACGGCGGCCGGCGCGCACCGCCGCCACGGCGTCGGCGAACGGGCCGCCGCTGCGGTAGCGCATCGCGGGATTCTTGACCAGCGTGATCTCGATGAGTTCCCGCACGTTGGGCGGCAGCTCCGCGGGCAGCGGCGGCGGGGGCTCCTTGATGTGCTTCATCGCCACGGTCAAGGCGCCGTCACCGGTGAACGGCCGCTTGCCCGACACCACCTCGTAGCCGACGACGCCGAGGGAGTACACGTCGCTGGAGGGGGTCGCGTCGTGGCCGAGGGCCTGTTCGGGGGCGATGTACTGGGCGGTGCCCATCACCATCCCCGTCTGGGTGACGGGCGCGGCGTCGACCGCCTTGGCGATACCGAAGTCGGTGATCTTCACCTGGCCGGTCGGGGTGATCAGGATGTTGCCCGGCTTGACGTCGCGGTGCACCAAGCCGGCGGCGTGCGCGACCTGCAGGGCCCGGCCGGTCTGCTCGAGCATGTCCAGGGCATGCCGCAGCGACAGCCGGCCCGTGCGCTTGAGCACCGAGTTCAGCGGCTCGCCGTTCACCAACTCCATCACCAGGTAGGCGGTGCGGCCCTCCCCGTCCAGCTGGCTCTCGCCGTAGTCGTGGACCTGGGCGATGCCGGGGTGATTGAGCATCGCGGTGGTGCGGGCCTCGGCGCGGAACCGCTCGATGAACTCCGGGTCCTGGGAGAACTCCTGTTTGAGCACCTTGACCGCGACGCGCCGGCCAAGCCGGCTGTCCACCGCCTCCCAGACCTGACCCATGCCGCCGGTGGCGATCAGGCGCTGCAGGCGGTATCTGCCAGACAGCGTCACACCAACTCGCGGGCTCATGGTCCTCCCTGGAGCGCGGCTTGGATCACAGCCCGTCCGATCGGCGCGGCGAGTGCACCTCCCGTCGCGGACAGGCGGTCGCCGCCATTCTCTACCAACACTGCCACGGCGACTCTTGGCGTCTGCGCGGGCGCGAAGGCGATGTACCACGCGTGCGGCGGCGTATTACGCGGATCGGTGCCATGCTCTGCGGTACCCGTCTTGGATGCGATCTGCACGCCGGGAATGGCCCCTTTCTGCTGTGCGACCTTCTCGGCGCCGACCATCAGCTCTGTCAGCTTAGCGGCGACCTGGGGTGACACCGCGCGGCGCTGCTGATAGGGGACCGTGGTGCTGATGTTGGCCAGGTCCGGGCCCTTGAGGCTGTCGATCAGGTAGGGCTGCATCGTGACGCCGTCGTTCGCGATGGTCGCCGCGACCTGGGCGTTCTCCAGCGGTGTCAGCGCGACGTCCTTCTGGCCGATGCTGGTCATGCCCAGCGCCGCGGCGTCGGGAATGATCCCGACGGTTGACTCGGCCACCTGTAGCGGGATGACGTTGGGGGTGGTGTCCAGGCCGAACGCGCGCGCCATGCTGCGCAGCGCGTCCGATCCGGTGTGCATGCCGAGCTGGACGAACGCGGTGTTGCACGACAGGGCGAACGCTTGTTTGAGCGACACCGTGGGCTCGTTGCCACAGGGCTGGCCGCCGTAGTTCTCCAACGTCGCGGTGCTGTCGGGCAGCACGATGGAGGACGCCGCGGTCAACTGCTCGGCGTCGGTCGCCCCGGCCTGGAGTGCGGCCGCGGTGGTGATCACCTTGAACGTGGACCCGGGCGGGTAGGTCTCCGAGATGGCGCGGTTGGTCAGCGAATTGTCGGGGTCGTCGCGAAGCCGCTGCCATGCTTGCGCCTGCACCTGGGGATCGTGCGACGCCAGCAGATTGGGGTCATAGGACGGCGATGACACCATGGCCAAGATCTTGCCGGTGGAGGGCTCGAGAGCGACGACGGCGCCCTTGCAGGGTCCACCGCACCCCTGCTGCATCGCGTCCCAGCCGGCCTGCTGGACCCGCGGTCTGATGGTGGTGTCGACGTTGCCGCCGCGCGGATCGCGGCCGGTGAAGAAATCGGCCAGCCGGCGCCCGAACAGCCGCTCGTCGGAGCCGTTCAACAATGGGTCCTCGGCGCGCTCCAGGCCCGTGCTGGAATAGCGCAGCGAGTAGAAGCCGGTGAGCGGCGCGTAGACGGCCGGGTTCGGGTAAACCCGCAGAAAGCGGAAGCGGCTGTCGGTGGCCACCGAATAGGCCAGCAACTGGCCGCCGGCGACGATCTGGCCGCGTTGACGCGAGTACTCGTCGAGCAGGACACGCTGATTGCGCGGGTCGGCGCGCAGCGAGTCGGCGGCGAACACCTGCGTCATCGTGGCGTTGAGCAGCAAGAGCACGATCAGCGCCATGACGGTGATCGAGATGCGGCGCAGAGAGGTGTTCATACCTTCTCGATTACCTCGGTCTTGGCCGCCGCGATCGGCGAGTCCTTGCGCTCACGGCCGCGTAAGGGATGCCGGGCGCTGTTGGAGATGCGCGCGAGGATGGCCAGCAACACATAATTCGCCAGTAACGACGATCCGCCGTAGGACATCCACGGGGTGGTCAGACCGGTCAGCGGGATGAGTTGCGTGACGCCGCCCACGACGATGAACAGCTGGATGGCCAGGGTGGAGGCCAGGCCCGCGGCCAGCAGCTTGCCGAAGCTGTCCCGCGTCGCGATCGCGGTCCGCATGCCGCGGACGATGACAACGGTGTACAGCATCAAGATGCTGGCGAGCCCGACGAGCCCGAGTTCTTCACCGAACGCGGCGATGATGAAGTCCGTCGACGCGGCCGGCACGGTGTCGGGTTGCCCGTTTCCCAGCCCGGTGCCGAAGATGCCGCCGGTGGCGAAACTGAACAGGGACTGGACGATCTGGTAGCCGCTGCCGTCGGGGTCGGAGAACGGGTCCCACCACATCTGCACCCGGACCCGCACATGCGCGAAGACGAAATACGCGATGACGCTGCCCACCGCGAACAGCACCAGGCCGATCACCACCCAGCTAAAGCGTTGTGTCGCAAGGTAAACCACCACCAGAAAGGACGCATACAGCAGCAGCGAGGTACCAAGGTCCTTTTCGAAGACCATCACGCCGATCGAGGTCACCCAGGCGGCCAGCAGGGGTGCGAGGTCGCGCGGGCGCGGCAGGGTCAGGCCCATGAAATGCTTGCCGACGCTGGTGAACAGGCCCCGCTTGGCGATCAGCACCGCGGAGAAGAAGATAAGCAACAAGATCTTGGAGAATTCTGCGGGCTGAATCGAGAACCCGGGGAAGCGAATCCAGATTTTCGCGCCGTTCTGTTCGGACAGCGATGCCGGCAGCAGCGCGGGAATCACCAACAGCACCAGGCCGGTGATTCCGCAGATGTAGCCGTACCGCGCCAGCTGCCGATGGTCTTTGAGAAACGTGACCACAAGTGCGAACGTGACGACCCCGACCAGGGTCCACAGCATCTGCTGGGTGGCGCTGGGGTGGTGGCGGCCGCTGAGCTGGTTGTCGACCAGGTCGAGCCGATGGATCATCACCAGGCCAAGTCCGTTGAGCAACGCCACAATTGGCAACAGCAGCGGATCGGTATAGGGGGCGAATCGCCTGATGGCCAGGTGCGCCGACCCGAACACGAGCATGAACACCAGCCCGTAGCTGATTACGTTCCAACGCAATTCGCGGTCCTGGTTCGCCTCCACGATCAGCAACGCGGCGACGGTGATCGCTGCGGCGAAGCACAGCAGCAGCAGCTCGGCGTTGCGACGGGTGGGCAGCGGAGGTGTGACCGCGACGGGCGGTTGGAGTTGGGTCGTCATGCCACCGTCCGGCAGTCAATGCCCGGTTGCGGTGGAGGCGCTGGAAGCGCGGTGACCGTTTGGGAAGTGGTCGTGGGGCCCACCGGCGACGTGGTCGCGGGGCCGGCTGTGGTGCTGGTGGGGCCGGAAGAAGCGGCGGTCGGTGCGGTGGTGGGTGCTGGCGATGCCGCGACACTTGATTCGGGGGTGCCGCTCCCGGTGGGCGGGGCGCCCGGCGGCGAAGTCGCGCGCGGCGATGGACAAGTAGGAAGCAGGTATTCGGCCAGCAACTGTCGTAACTGGGACTCGGCCTGGTCCAGGCTTCCACCGGGCAGCCCGGTCTGAACCTGAACCTGTCCGGGCCGGCGAAGGTCGCGCAGCGTCATCAGCTGACAGTTCGGATGACCGGATTCGCCGTAACCGATCAGGGAGAGTTCGTTGCGGGCGCTCAGGCAGGCCACCAGGTACGGCTGCTGCAGGGGCACGCCCAACAGCGACCCCTGAATGCCGCGGACGACCGATACCTTGCCGTCGTATTCGGCGACGTAATAATTGCGCTGGATGACCCACCATCCGATGGCCATGCCCGAGAGAACAACCAACAACGCCAGTGTCACGACGAAGAACATCCGCCGCCTGGGCCATCGCGGTCGGGCGGGTGTTTCCGGTTGTGGCGCAACACGTTTGGCGGCCTCTTCGCGGGGCCTGATGGCGGAGGCGCGGCCCGCGGAGGTGTTGGGCAACGTCATCTGGTCGTCGTCGCCGGAAACCGCGCCTGCCAGAATCGGTTGGGTTTGGCCGTAGTCGTAGTCGACGACGTCGGCGACCACCACCGTCACGTTGTCCGGGCCGCCGCCGCGCAACGCCAGCTCGATGAGGCGGTAGGCGGCTTCGGCCACGTCGGGGATCTGCAGCGCCTCGAGGATGGTTTCGTCACTCACCGGATCGCTGAGCCCATCGGAGCAGAGTAGGTAGCGATCACCGGCCCGCGCCTCGCGCATGGTCAGGGTCGGCTCGACCTCGTGTCCGGTCAGCGCGCGCATGATCAGCGACCGCTGCGGGTGGCTGTGTGCCTCTTCGCGGGTGATTCGGCCCTCGTCAACGAGGGTCTGGACGAACGTGTCGTCCTTGGTGATCTGGGTGAGTTCACCGTCGCGCAGCAGATACCCGCGCGAGTCGCCGATGTGTACCAAGCCAATTCGGTCGCCCGCGAACAGGATTGCGGTGAGCGTCGTGCCCATCCCCTCGAGCTCGGGCTCGGCCTCCACCTGCGCGGCGATGGCCGCGTTACCCGAGCGCACCGCGGTGTCGAGCTTGGCGAGCAGGTCGCCGCCGGGTTCGTCGTCATCGAGATGGGCCAGCGCGGCGATCACCAGCTGAGAGGCCACTTCGCCGGCGGCGTGACCGCCCATGCCGTCAGCCAGGGCGAGCAGCCGCGCGCCAGCGTAGACGGAGTCTTCGTTATTGGCGCGCACCAGGCCGCGATCGCTGCGCGCGGCATATCGCAGAACCAGGGTCACGGGCGCAACTCAATCGCCGTTTTGCCGATTCGAATCGGCGTTCCTATTGGAACTCGTACCGCAGTGGTCACCTTTGCCCTGTCAAGGTAAGTGCCGTTGGTCGATCCTAGATCCTCGACATACCATTCCGAACCGCGCTGAGATAGCCGGGCGTGCCGCGTCGAGGCGTAGTCGTCGGTGAGCACCAGGGTTGAGTCGTCGGCTCTTCCGATCAACACCGGCTGCCCGCTGAGTGTGATGCGCGCGCCCGCCAACGCCCCCTCGGTCACCACCAGGTAGCGCGCGGCATGGCGCCGCTGCCGCGAAGGCAGCAGGGTGCTGCGCAGCGCCAACCCGCGGCGCACCATGACGGCACCGGTGGGCGCGTAGATATCGGTCCGCAAGATCCGCAGCACGGACCAGATGAATACCCACAACAACATTAAAAATCCGGCACGCGTCAGCTGCAGTACGAGTCCCTGCATCTGGCGTCCTTTCCGTCCTGCGTCGTCCCCCTGGCGCCCGTGACCCCGAGCACATCGGCAACGTCACGATACTTGGACGGCGGTCGACGCGGGGCGAAGCACGGCAGCGTTGAGCCCAGCGCGTTTAGTGGATCCGGACGATGATCTCCGAGTGGCCCAGACGGATGACGTCGCCGTCCGCCAACTGCCACTCCTGCACCGGGGCGTTGTTCACCGTGGTGCCGTTGGTCGAGTTCAGGTCCGAAAGGAGGGCGACCTGCCCGTCCCAGCGGACCTCGAGGTGACGCCGTGACACCCCGGTGTCGGGCAACCGGAATTGCGCGTCTTGTCCACGGCCGACGATGTTGGAGCCCTCACGCAGCTGATAGGTCCGGCCGCTGCCGTCGTCGAGCTGGAGGGTGACCGTCGTTCCGGCCGCGCCATAGCCGCCGCCGTAACCGCCGTAGCCACCGGCCGGCTGCCCGTAGTCGGCCGGCTGGCCATACTCACTCGGCTGGGCGTACTCGGCCTGCTGGCCATATTCGTAGTCGCGTTGGGCGGGCTCGGCGTATCCACCTTGACCGGGGTACCCCCCGCCCGGCACGTTCTCGGCGTACTGCGTGTAATCCCCGGGGCCGTAGTCCTGCCGGCCGTATCCGCCACCCTGCTGGTAGCCCTGCTCGTAACCGGCGCCCTGCTCGTAGCCGCCACCCTGCTCGTAGCCGCCGCCCTGCTCATACCCGGCACCCTGCTCGGGGTAGGCCGGCCGCTGCTCGGGCGGAGCGTAACCACCCTCCTCGGGGCGGGCCGGTCCGCGCCCGTATTCGCCGTACCCGCCGTAGCCCTGCTGGCCGCCGCCAGGCTGACCGCCGGCAGGAGGTGGGTACCCACCGCCCTGGCGGTAGCCCTGGTCGTACCCTTGGCCGCCGTACCCGCCGGGCGCAGGAGGACGCTGCTCGTACTGGGGCGGGTAACCGCCCTGGCCCTGCTCGGGGTAGCCGCCTTGACCGCCTTGATAGCCGCGCTGTTCGGGGTAGCCGCCTTGGCCGCCCTGGTAGCCGCGTTGCTCGGGGTAGCCGCCGCCAGGGCCTGGGTAACCACCTTGCTCGGGGTAGCCGCCCTGCTGCTCGGGGTAGCCGCCCTGCTCGGGGTGGCGGGGTGGCGCATAGCCCTGCTGCGGCGGATAGCCGCCCTGCTCGGGCGGATACCCACCACGCGGATCAGGTCCCCCCTGCGGTTCCGGGCCACCCTCTTGCGGACGCCCGTAGCGGTCGTCGTAATACTCATCGCTGGGCCGCCCCGGCCCCTGAGCCCCGCGGTAGCTCGAATCGTCAGTCATTGGTGCTACTCCTCGTTCTGCGCCGAACGCACTATTTGATTGTGGCCGGACGGGATCGTTGACCGTCGGGCGGGGCTGCACATCGGGGTTGACAGCACCACGGGCGCGGTACTGGCCGGTTCGCAGGTTCGACGACTGCTCGAACCGGACGACCACCTCACCATACGTTTGCCACCCCTGTTCATGGATGTAGTCGGCCAAGTACCTAGCGAAAGCGCCCGACGTGAGATCGGGGTCGGCGCCCACCTTCTCGAAGTCGTGCCTACCGAGGGTAATGATGTATTCGTTGGGGGCCAAAAGGCGATTGCCCTGCAGCGTCTGAACACCGTCGCGGGCTTCGCGGCGCAGCAGGGCCTCGACCTCCTGCGGAACGATCGAGCCGCCGAAAACCCGGGCGAACGCGTTGTCGACAGTCGCCTCGAGCTTGCGCTCGATCCGCGCCGCCAGCCCCCGTTGGCTACTCATGCGCTGGCGTTCGCCCGCACTTGCCACGGCATGTCGCTGGCGCGCGGCAAACGATTCACGCGGTGAGTTCCCACTCCAGCATGGTATCGGGACAGCGCGATACAGCGGCACCGTCGAAACTCTGAGAACTGCGTCGGCCCTGTTCAGACGCGTTGTCCCCCAGCGTCCCACGGCGCCCAGGCCCGACCAGGCGGTTGGGGAATGCGGCTATTAGAGTGGTATGGTCCACCGGTTGTTTTCCGGGCGAGTGGCGGAATGGCAGACGCGCTGGCTTCAGGTGCCAGTGTCCTTCGGGACGTGGGGGTTCAAGTCCCCCTTCGCCCACATTTGAGCGGCTCCCCGAGCCGCATGCGTTGAGGTCACGGGCTCCGCAAGGGGCTCGTGACCTTCGTGTTTTTCCGGGCCGTGTTCTTCAGGGCGCAACCACGTCCTCAGCGCAGCCGGCCGTCGCCGTGTTCGTCGTCGCCCTCATCGTCCCGGTAGGCCCACTCGGGAAGCGGTGTATTCGGCATAGCGCCGTGCGCCGAGGCCTCGTAGCCGGGTTGGGCGCCGCCCCCCTTCCACCGCGGATCCGATCTGTTCTCCCGGGAACGCCTAATCGCGCGGGCGATCAGAGCTCCGGTTCCTACGACGATGAAGGCGATCAACGCAACCTTGAGGACGAGCAACAACAGCGCCATATCTCTTTGGCCCCCTAAACCCGCGCCGGCGTAGTGAATTGACGGCCCCGTTCCCGTTAGTAGCGTAATTGCCAGCTCAGGAGGGGTGGCAATGGTTGTCGCGGCTATACGCTCGGGTTCGGCGCGCTCTCAGGCTTCGCGGCCCACGAGGCGAGATCGGCATAACGCCGCGCTGCCACGGGCGGTGCTATGGGCCTGCCGTACATAGACATTGATGCGCTGATCGCTGAGGCCGGCGGTGACCCATGGGCGATCAACCGCAGCCTGCAGGCCGGCGATCCGTTGCAGATCTCCAATCTGGCCGCGGCCTTTCGCGAGGCCGGTCGTTGCACTGCAGAGGCAGACCACGCGTTCGAGCAAGCCCGCAACCGTTTCGACGCCGCCTGGAACCATCAGACCGGCGACCACCCGATCAACGACACCGCCGAAGTGCAGCGGGTGACGAAAACCTTGGGAGCGCAGTCCCTTCAATTACCCAAGATCGGTGCCGACCTGGAGAACATCGCCGCCGCCCTGGCCGAAGCGCAACAAGCCGGCGCCGCACAGATCGCCAAGTTGGACTCCGAGCTGCAGGGGATCTCCAACTTGCTGTGCCAAGCCGCCGCGATGTTGCAAGACAAACACCTCAGCGCTGCGGACGTGGATGCCCTGCACGCCTTCATCAGAACCTGTGAAGAAGATGCCTTACGGGACACGAAAGCCGCTCTCGCTCAGATGTTGTCGATCCGCAACGGCTACTCCAATTCTCTGCAGAAATCTCTGGATGGATTGCACACCGATGGCTACGACGGGGCCCCGCTGCATGGCCTCGACAGTGACGGCGTAGCCCCGCCGTCGGAGGAACAGCGCAATGCGCTCGCCAACATTCGGCAGATCACCGACCAGGCGGTGGTGGATCAGATGGGCAAGGTGCGTGCCGCGCAGACTGCCCTGGACAAGGCTATGGCTGACCTCTACACGCACGGGCCCGGCTCTCCGGAAGGAGAAGCAGCCAGTGCCCGACTTCCCAAGCTCAAGGCCGATCTGGCCAAAGCCCTCGACGACCTGGGAAAGATCCCCAACTACAACAGCATCGATCCGGCGTCGGTGAGCACCACTCCCGACGGCCATTTCATGTTCACCTACAAAGTCGACGGCCAGCCTGTGCAGGTTTTCGGCCAGCTCAAGGACGGCACGGGCGAATTCTTCGATCAAGCGACCGGCACGTCCTATGCGTTCAGCGGCGGCAAGTTGACCGGCATGCGCACACCGGATCCCGGGAAGGTGGAAGCCACCCCCGAGCCGCTGTGGAGCGCCATCACGCTGGCCGTCGGCGGGCCTGAACTCAAGGCCGGCGGAGAGGTGGCCTGGCAGGGCCTGAAGACACTCTTCAGTCGTGAAGCGCTGCAGGGCCTTTCCGCCGACAACGTCCTCCCCGGGGCACTAAGCGCGGCCGAGATCCGCGCGGCAATTGCCGAAGCGGACCTTCCCCCGCATGGGTCGCCAATCCCGGACGTCGGCGGGCAGCCCGTGCCGGGCGCCGCCCACCCCGGTCCGCCACCTGTCGTCGAGCATGCGCCGCACCCGGGTGGTGGTGAGGTTCCCGCCGAACATGCCCCCGCGGGTCCGCATGTACCTGTGGCGCCGGACATCCCCCCGCCGCCTGTTGTGATCGACCCAGCGCATCCAGAGTTCATCCTGGACAACCCGCTGAGCTACATGACGCCAGAGCTGCGAACGTTGTCGGAGCAACACTTGACCGGAAGCGGCGAAACCGTCCTCGGCCCATTTAGACCACCGGACGGAGGCCTCTCCTACATTGATGTCGCGCAGCAACGTGGAGCCAGCTACTTCGACCTGGGCCCAGTGTGGAACTCCTTGACGCCAACCGAGCAACTGGCAGCAAATCAGCATGTACTCGACGTGGCTATCGCTAATCGGGACACGATCAGGTTATCGGTTCCCTTCGACGAGATCAGACCAACTACGTTTACTGGTGCTGAGCTCCGATATCTCGAATCTCACGGCTATCAGCAGATCGACGACTTTACGTTTGTTCCACCACGATCAGGAGGTCGCTGATGAGGGCCCTGCTGGAATTTTTCTTGGTGTACTTCGACTTCCTGTATCTCGACCCACGCTACCGAATCACCGATTCTGAGACCGCGGCGGACGGAGCCAATGCTTCATTGACCCTGACTGGACCCACGCTCACATGGGCGTTGACCAATGAGCGCGGGCAAATGCAAATTGCGGTTGCACCAACACATCTCTTGACGCCTCGAAATTGGTTCTGGGTGTCGCTTATCAAGCAATATCTTGACAAGGAAGCGGAAATTCGATATCTGCCGGCTCCGGACGAATCGCACTGGATGCGCGAGAATGGCGACCGCGTCGAACAACTCTTTTCGGATGCTTCTAATCTGGAAGCTATCTGTGATGACATAAAGGTGCTGCGCCGCAGCAATGCGAACACCTACTGGTCAACGTGGCGGAAACAACAAGGACTTAACTGAGCTCGGCCCAGATACAAGGTTGGCAGACCCAAGGAAGCCGAATGAAGACCTTATTAGAGATCTTTATAATGCACTTTGAGTTCTTATATGCGGATTCTCGCTACCGCATCACAGACTCAGCGACGTCAGGCGTTTCAACGATCAATGCAAGCCTTACGCTCCGGGGCCCCATCCTTAGCTGGGATGTAGCCAATGACCGAGGCACAATTACGATAGCTGTCGCACCAACTCAGGGAGCAGAGTCGCCCGATAAGTGGTTCGACGCAGCGCTCATTCGCCAGCACCTCGATCACTACGACTCAACGAAGCTTGTCCCCCTGGAGGCGACAGTGGCATGGGTGCGCGACAACATAGGCCGGGTCGAAAACCTATTCGTAGACGAACAAGCCGCTCGCGCTTGCGAGGAGCTCAACGCGCTTGCACAGCTACGCGCAACCAGGTTGTTCGGTCCCCCGAGCCAAAACTGACAAAACCTCGGCTACGACGACCGCACCCACCGCTGAATCTCCGGCGTAACGGCGTCGGTGATGTCGTCGAATTCGGGATGCTTCTTGAGGACCGTGCCGATCATCGAGCACACGGGGACGATGCGCTTGCCTTCGCCGCGGGCCTCATTGAGCGCCTCTTCGACGAGGATGGTCGCCAGGCCGCGTCCGCCATACGCCGGGTCGATTTCGGTGTGGTAGAAGACGCGTTGCTCACCCCGGTCGGCGAAGTCGGCGAGGCCGACCTGCTTGCCGTCCACGGCAATGGTGTACCGGCCCTCCTCCAGGCTGACGGTCGCTTCTGCTCCGGTCTTATCGGCGGTCATGGTTGCTTTCCTTTCTTTGCGGTACGGGTCGAGGCCGCAGCCGCGTGGTCGGCAGCGGCGGGGCGGATAGTCGGGAGGGCGAACCCCGATAGCCGTGGACGGTGCCAAAGCGTTCGTCGCCGTCCTCCCACAGTTCGCGGTAACCCACGATGTCGTCGTGGCTTCGCCCGACGAAGTTCCACCACATCACTAGTTCTTCACTGAAAGGTGTGCCGCCGAGCAGCAGCACCCGCGCGGGCTCGTCCCCGACATTTCGCAGTTGAAGCGAGGAACGGCCAGGGTTTAGGTAAGCCAGGGAAGCAACCGCCAGGGCGGTCTCCTCCACCCGGACGGCGCCCAGATCGCAGAGCGCACCGTGCTCGAATGCCGGGTCGACATCGATGTCCAGGCGGGCGCCGGCGTCGAGATCGATCTGGGCGCCCAGCAGCGGGGTGAAGGTATGCACCGGTGACGGGCTGCCCGCTAGTCCGCCGAGGAACACCCGCGCCGTCGCGCCGGCGAGCGACACCGGCTCGGGCACATAGTGGGTGAAGTCGCGGCCGGTGTCGCGATCCGAATCGGGAAGCGCCACCCAGAGCTGGACACCGTGCAAGGATGCCGGCGGCGTAACCGACACCTCGGAATGACAAATGCCGGCACCCGCAGTCATAAGGTTCAGCTCACCCGGCCGTACTGCCGCGTGCACTCCGGCGCTGTCGTTGTGCTCCACTTCCCCACTGAACAACCAACTGACCGTTTGTAGTCCGGTGTGCGGATGAGGTGGAACGTCCATCCGCGCAGACGTCGGGCCGTAATGGTCGATGAAACACCACGCCCCGATCAGCGAACGGTGCCGTTGCGGAAGCGTGCGTTGCACCCGCATGGCCCGCGGGCCGCCCAGCGGAACTTCCCTGGGCGCCAGCACCTCGGTTCCCACGCCTGGCGCGGTAGCGCAGGCGACTTCGACGGGTGTCGGCTCAAGGTTGCTCATGGTCCGCTCGACCGTACCCAGACCTCGTTACTTGCCCGGCGGTCGGAGCACCCTCATGGCCAGCCGCATGACGGGTTCGGGCACCCGATCCTGCATGGAAAGCGCTGTGTCGGCGACGCGGGAGCGCAGCGGAGTGCCGCGACCGAAAACCCGGTTCAGCGGGCCGCCGGACGGCTCAAGCACCACATGCAGTGGCGGCGTGCCGACAGCGGCACCGAGCGCGTTCGCGATCACCATCCGCTGAATCTCGCTGGTCCCCTCAAAAATGGTGTATAGCTTGGCATCCCGATACCACTTCTCCACCGGGTGATCGGTGATGTAGCCCCAGCCGCCCATGGTTTGAATGGCGCGCTCGGTGGCCTTGACGGCGACCTCGCTGGCGGCCATCTTCGACATCGACCCTTCCCCGCGCTCGAAGGGAACGTTATTGGCCGCCATCCACGACGCCCGCCAGGTCAAGAGCCGTGCCGCGTCGATCTGGGTGGCAAGCTCCGCCAGCGGGAAGGCGATGCCCTGGTTGTCGATGATCGGTCCGCCGAATGCCTCGCGCTCCGTGGCGTATTCCGTCGCGTATTCCAGCGCGGCGCGCGCGATCCCGATGGCCTGCGCGGCGACCATCGGCCGCGTCTGCTCGAACGTGCCCAACGTCGCCGAGCCCGATCGCTGTGCGCCCGCAACCACCTCGCGGGCTTTGGCGAGTTTGTGCTCTAATTTGTCCTGTCCCCCAAGCAAATTGGCGCCCGGTACGCGAACGCCTTCGAACAGCAACTCCGCGGTGTGTGACGCACGGCAGCCGAGTTTGTCCAGCTTGCGCACGAGCTTGAGCCCCGGGGTGCCACCGGGCACCACAAACAGCGCCTGACCACGATGGCCTAGTTCCTCGTCGACCACCGCGTTGACCACGTGCACGTTGGCGATCCCGCCGTTGCCGATCCACATCTTGTGGCCGTCGATGATCCAGTCGTCACCGTCGCGGCGCGCGTGAGTGCGCAGATTTCGTACGTCGCTGCCGCCCTCGGGTTCCGAGATCGCAAGGGCGGCAAGCTTGAGATCGCCTGGGGTGCCGAAGCATTCGGGCGCCCATTCCAACATCTGCTCCGGAGATGCTGCCTGCCCGATCGCCGAAAGAGCCAGCGCCGGCATCACGATCGCCAGCCCAATGCCCGCGCAGCCCCAAAACAGCTCCTCCATGAACATCGGCAACGAGAGGCCGGTCGGATCGCCGATCAGGTCGCGGTAGAACAGGGGGCTGTAAAAGCCGCGCTGGGCCGCCTCCTCCAGGACCGGCCACGGAAACTCCTGCCGTTGGTCGTAGTGGAGCGCCACCGGGCGGATCACTTCTTCGGCGAACTCGTGCGTCCGCCGGGCGAGGTCGTGCTGCGCCGCCGTCGGGGTCAGGTCGAACGTCATGGATCCCGCCTCTGGGTCGACTGACTCGTTCGTGCCGAAGCTCTACCCCGTTGGGTGAGTTAGCAAACGGCCATACCCAGGACGGAGCGTCAGGCCGCGGAACGAGGCCCCACTTGCGCCAGGGGCAGGTGCAAAACCACCGCGGTCACCGGAACGGCCTCATGCTCGTGGTTGGCGAGCAGGGCCGCATTCTCCGGTAGCTGGCGTGAGTTGATCTCGCCGGACGCGATGCGCCGCAGGACGTCGTGGGCCTGGGCAAGCTGCTCGCGCTTGCGGTATTGACCCCCGGGAAGTTTGACGCCGGCCCACACGCCGTACTCCTCGCGGTGCGCGATGGCATGTTGGGCGCACCGACGCTGCTGCGCGAGCGGGCAGCGCCGCAGGCACTGAATGCGCGCCTCGACGGCCGACCGCTCGTACGCACGGGCCTTCGCCGCGCCGTCGCCACCGTCGTCGTCGGGGTAGCCGAACCACAGTTCCGGGTTGGTAGCGCAGGGGTGTCCCATGTCGGTCTCCTTGTCGAGCTTGAAACGTAGGCAAAAGCGTATACAGACATGGCGCCCGAGCGCAAGAGAAACGAGACGAAAACGTATATACATAGGGATACGCTGCGGCCTGTGTACTATCCGGCCTATGGCCGGAGCCTGCGGTGAGCCGTGAATCGGCAGGTGCGGCAATCCGCGCTCTGCGAGAGTCGCGCGACTGGTCGCTAGCCGACCTCGCGGCCGCGACCGGTGTCAGCATCATGGGCCTGAGCTTTCTGGAACGCGGGGCCCGTAAGCCGCACAAAAGCACAGTTCAGAAGGTCGAGAATGGCCTAGGCCTCCCGCCGGGCACCTATTCTCGGTTGTTGGTGGCGGCCGATCCGGACGCGGAACTGGCCCGGCTGATGGCCGCGCAACCGCCTGCCGCCGCCCCCGCCAGGCGCACCGGGCCTGTGGTTGTCGACCGTCACAGCGACACAGAAGTGCTGGAAGGATATGCCGAAGCCCAACTGGAAGCCCTCAAATCCGTCATCGATCGCTTGCCTGCGACAACATCAAACGAATATGAGACGTATATTCTGTCTGTGATCGCTCAGTGCGTGAAGGCAGAGATGCTGGCAGCCGGCTCCTGGCGGGTCGCCGTGAACGCGGGCGCGGACTCGACGGACCGGCTGATGACGCACCTCCAAGCCCTCGAGGCGACGCGCACGGCCCTGCTGAAACGACTGCCAACCAGCTTGAGCGCCCGCTTCGACGGGGCATGTGCGCAGTCGTCGCTGCCCGAGACCGTGATCGCTGCATTGGTGGGTGTCGACGTCGAGGAACTCTGGGACATCCGCAACCGGGGGGTGATCCCCCCGGGGGCACTCCCCCGCGTGCGCGCCTTCACCGACGCCGTGGAGTCGGGAAGCCAGCTGGGCGAGGGGGCGCCGTGACCCAGAGCGAGATCGAGGTGCTCAGCCGTGCTCATGACATGTTCGCCGGTGGCATCCGCCCGTCTTCGGTGGACGCGGGCACCGGGCATTACCGCAATCTGCTGCAGAGGACGGCCGGGCTGAACGATGGAGTGGCACGCGGCGGCTATCGGCTCGCGGTGGACCACAGCCGGCAACGGCTTGCGGCCGCCGCCGCCACGGACGCCGCCGCGGCGGGCGTCATCGCCCGTGCCCATCGCGATCGGGCCGAGGCTCGCGACCTGACTGGCGGCGTTCTTGATGAAGCCCGTGCCGACGCCGCGGAGGTTCCGGCGACACCGATGGCGCAGCGCGAGGCGATGCGTCGTCGGGCGGCGCGACTGCGGGCCCAGCGCGCGCACGTCCTGTCGGCCCGCTTCCGGGCGCGCCGACGCCTCGCCGAACTGCGGGCGCTGCGCTACCAACTCCGGCGCCACCGTCCCGCCGGATTGAACGGGCGTGCCGCAATCGCGGTGCGCGCCGCACTGTCGCGCCTGGGCCGCCCCTATGTGTGGGGCGCGACGGGGCCCGACCGGTTCGATTGTTCGGGGCTCGTCCAGTGGAGTTACGCGCAAGCGGGAATTCAGTTGGACCGCACCACTTATCAGCAGATCAATGACGGGATCCCGGTGCCCCGTTCGCAAGTCCGGCCGGGCGACCTCGTCTTCCCGCACGCCGGGCATGTCCAGCTGGCCATCGGCAACAATCTAGTAGTCGAGGCGCCCTACTCGGGCGCCTCGGTGCGGATCAGCCCACTAGGCCCCAACGTTGCGATTCGCCGACCGCTATGACAAACAGGGTGAGCCGATGACGGAACAAGCAGGACCTTCGGTAGCCGCCATGCAGGCGCGGCAGTCGGCTCTGGCCGGCCAGCACGGCACGGCGGCCGACGCCGACCGCGTGCTGGCAGAGGTGCTCACCAGCGCGCATGCCGCGATGCGAGAGGGCGCCAGGCGTCTGGATGCCATCGCCGAGCAGATCGACCACGCCACCGTGCACCAAGCGAACCTCGCGGTCGATACGCCCATGGGGGCCCGCGAGTTTCAGCGATTCCTGCTGGCCAAACAGCGCGAGATCACCGCGGTCGTCGAGGGCGCCCGCGAACTCAGCCGAGCGAAAAAGGCTGTGCTGGAAGGCCTCCGGGACCGGTACGCCGCCGGCAATGCCTAGCAAGGCGGCGATTTCGGTGTCATCCACACCGGCCCGGCACGGTGAATTGATGGCGGGGACCGGCCTGGGTACTGTCGCCGGGCATGGAGGGGTCGCAACGCATCCCGCAAGGACGTGCGTAGCTGATGTCGGCGCACGAGGAGCTGCTTGCCGCGGTGAAATATGTCCGAGACCGCACCGGTGACCCAAACGCGTGGGTGGCGGGTCTGTCGCCCGGTGAGCTGGCCGCAGTGATCACCCCGACGACGCGCCCCGAACAGCTGCAGGCGATCGCGGGCAAGATCCGCCAACGAGATGCGGCCGCACCGGATCGGGAGCAGGGCGAGGCGGCGGAAGCGATCGCACACGCTGAAATTGCTCTTTCACACCAGAATTCGGCGAGTTCTCAACTGGACATGCAGGTGATCACGGCTATCTTGAACGCCCACCTCAACGCTGTCGAAGGCCGTCAAGCGCTGACCAAGCTGCAGCAAGACACCGAGGCCGCGGTGCGAACACGATCGGACCTGGACACTCCGGCCGGAGCGCGCGACTTCCAGCGATTCCTGATCGGCAAGCTCAGAGACATTCGTGCGGTGGTACTCAACGCGAGCCTCGACGACACGTCGAAGTCCGCGCTGATGGCCGCTTGGACATCGCTATATGACGCATCCAAGGGCCAACCGAGCAGTCCCGATGAACGGCCGCCGGCCCAGACGGTCGGCGCCGATGCGGCCACGACAGAGGATTCCGAGTGGGATCCGCTGCTGGATTCGTTGTTCGCGGACGATCCGGGCGCAACCGATGATCCGTCTGGAGGCGCTGTGCCGGAGGTAGCGAGCGCTCCGGCGGCGCCCATGGCTCCTGTGCTGCCGCCCATGCCCAACTTTGGTTCGGGACTGCCGAGCTTCGGCGCGACGCCGGCCGGGCTGCCACTTCCCAACCTGCAGGGCGACGACACAGCGGATCCGGCGCTGCAGGGCCTCGACGACGAAGGAGTGCCGGACTCCGAGGACGATTCGGATCCGAAGACCGAGGCTTCATCCGATCAACCCGGCGACACCGACGGGGACGCTGCGACGCTCGAGGGCGAATCACCACCGGCGGGCCCGACCACGGTGACTTTGCCCGACGGGGAAACGTTTACGGCGGCCAGCCCCCAGCTGGCGGCGGCAATCAAAGCCGCGGTCGGCGGAGTGGCGATACCAGATGCCTTCCAACAGCAGGGAATAACGATCCCACCGCCGGGCACCGCGGTGACCAACCCGATCGACGCCTCGCACGTCGCTCCGGCCGATATCGGAATGTTCATCGACCGGCACGCGCTTGCCCTCGGCGCAGGAAAAGCCCTACTCGATGGCCAAATTCAAGACATCGCCACCGTGAGCGGCCCAAGCTTTCTAGGCTGGGAACATCCGCCGGCCGCAGCCGCGACCGCGCCGGCGACGCCCGACACACCGACACCCACGCGGCCGGCGACCTCGTCGACCACCTGACAATAGTTATCTCGCCGGTCTGGCCGGCGGCCGTGAACAGGAGACAGCGGATGGCAGATTCGATCCATGTGGTCCCCGCGCACTTGCGTCAAGCCGCTGCGCGCCACCAGGAAACCTCCGATTACTTGCGCACGGTCCCGTCGTCGCACGAGGCGATCCAGGAAAGCCTGGATTCGCTGGGCCCGATCTTCGGTGAACTTCGCGACGCCGGGCGGGAACTGCTTGAGCTCAGACGACAGTGCTACGAGCAGCAAGCGGCGGACCACGCCGACCTGGCAGACAAATTGGCGGCGTCGGCGACGATGTGGGAACAGCACGAGCAGGATGCGGCGCGCAGCCTCGGCGGCATCGCTGACCGCGGTCGATGACGGACGCGAATCCCGCTTTTGACACCGTTCACCCGAGTGGGCACATCCTGGTACGCTCCTGCCGCGGCGGGTATATGCACAGCGTTGCGCTGAGCGAAGAGGCGATGGAGACCGACGCCCAGACGCTGGCACGAGGCATTTTGCTGACCGCCGACGTGTCTTGCCTGAAGGCATTGCTCGAGATTCGCGACGAGATCGTGGCGGCCGGTCACACCCCCTCGGCCGAGGTTCCAACCCCGCGAGACCTCGATGCGGCGATCGAGAAGTTACTCGCGCACAAACTGCGCCGCCGTCACAGCGCCATCTAGCGGCCTACAACAGCCAGGTCTTGGCCGCCTCGGGATCTGGAGCGATGTCGGTGGGCGGCTCTACGGGGTTGGGGCCGAACAACTCTCGTGCGCGGGCGAGTAAGGCACGCACCTCATCGAGTTGCTGCTGCAGGGCAGATTCAGCCATATCTGCACGGTACTCAGGCCGTCAAAGCTGCACAATTCACTGATCGAATAAGCCATCCGGCAGATGCCGGTACGCTGAGCCGGTGGCGATCTTCGGTCGGATGACGGCGCGTCAGCGCCTCCGGAGAGCTACCCGGGAATCACTGGCGATGCCGGCCTTCAGCTCTCCCATCGATTGCACCCCGTGGGTGGTCGGTGGGCTTTGGCCTGCCGAGCTGTCAACGATCACCGCCGAAAATGCCACGCTCGCAGACTATCTAAAGACGGACCTGCAGCGGATCGCCGACAGCGCCAACGAGCAGCTGAAAATGGTCAAGCGGGCGGGTCTGGCCGATCTTGCGCGTCAGGCGCAGGAGGCCCGGGTCATCGACGAGGCGCGGGGCCGCGCCGTCCGCCGAGTCGAATCGACGATTCGCCAGCTGCACGCGGCGAAGGCCGGGGTGATTGCTGGATATCTCCGCCCGGAGGCCACCGAGCCGCAGTCATCGGACATGGACCAGACCCAGGTCATCCCTGCTGTCCCGAACTCGCGACCTTCCGAAGCGCCCACCAGGGACGTGCGCCGGCCGCGCTGGCGGGTTGCGGACAAGCCGGCCCCTTCCATGCCGCAAGGCGGGGACGAGGCCGAGGCACCTGTCCATGACACCGCCGTCGAAAAGAAGGCCGCGGCGCCGGATATGGAGGAGACGCAGGTCATTCCCTTTGTCACGGAGCTGGAGCCCGTCGTCGAGCCAACCGCGAATGCCGAGCCCGATTGGGGGCCCGTCGCCAACGGCCGTCACCACCTGGAGGTGGAGGAGCCGGCAACCGAGCAGGACCAGCCCGAATGGGGGTCCGACATCGATGCCGCGGACGGTGTCGCGGGGGCGCCGATGGAGGAGACGCAGGTCATCCCCGCGATCACCGAGCCCGAGGCGGTGGTTGACGAGCCGGACAGCCACCAGATCGCCGAGGACGACATCCCGGCGACCTCGATGGAGGCGACGCAGGTCATTCCCGCCATCACCGAGGCGGAACCCGTCGTCGACGAAGCCGTCGCCAACGGTCGTCACCACGCCGTGCCCGAAGAGCCGGCACCGGCCCAGGACGAGGCGCAACAGCCGGCACAGCAGCCAGAACCCGCCGAGGACTCGGTGGCTTCGATGGAGGAGACACAGGTCATCCCCGTCATCACGGAGCCCGCCCCCGTGGTTGACGAGCCGGCCGAGGGCCCGGCGAGCCAGGACGAGCCGGATGCACCGCAGGAGCCCGCCGCTCGGCCCCTCCGGCAAAAGGACATCGCCGCAACGAGTTTCGACACGGACCGGCTGAATCGGCTCCTCGAATTCGTGGTCCGCCAAGAGTCGCGGCTCAACTGGGCGGTCGGCGACCTTTTGGACGGCACGACCGTCCTGGTCACCGACCTCGCGCACGGCTGGATACCGGCAGGGATCAATCTCCCAGCTGGCGTTCGGTTGCTGGAACCCGAGCGACGTACCGGCCGGGTGTCCGCCTTGATCGGCGACGCGGCGCGCGTCGTGACCTACGCTCCTGGTGATTCGCTGCGCCGCTCGCCCGACTTCACCGCCACGAAATCGTCGCTGGAACCGCGCGAGCTGCCGCCCATAAGCGATCTGGCCAGGGTGCTGAGTGAGACCACGCGCCGGTTTGACGGACTCCCCCGCATCGTGCAGAGGCTGGCGGACGCGGCCGCCGCGGAAGCGGTTGTCATCGACCAAGAGGTCGACGTGCTGCGCGTGCACCTCGATACGGCGCGCTACCAACTTTTGGTCCAGTACCCGACCGTGAACCCGGCTCTCCTGCTCAAGTGTCTGTTGATGGCCGCCACCGAAGGCATCGCGAGCGGAGACACGGTATCGGCGAACTATCACCTCGCCTGGTACCAGAAACTCGCCACCGAGGCGCCCGCCCCGTAGCCGCCATGGGGTGCACCGGTCACCCGCGAGTTTGAATTGACGCTGGTTGGAGGGGGCGACGATACTGTGATCGTGTCGGATTCGGGCGGTCGCGCGGATCTCAGCGACAAGAATCTCGTCGAATCAGTTCTCCGCGAACTGAGCGAGGCGGCCGACAAGTGGGAAGCCCTGGTGGCCCAGGCCGAGGCCGTCACCTACAGCGTCGACCTCGGTGACATCTATGCCGTGGCGAATTCCGATGGCCGATTGCTCAAGCTGACTCTGCACCCCGGCGTGATGACCGGATACGCCCACGGCGAGCTTGCCGACAGGCTGAACCTCGCGATCTCAGCGCTGCGCGAGGAGGCGGAAGCCGAGAACCGGGCAAGTTACGGCGGCCCGCTGCAGTAACCGCGCGCTCATCGACCGGCGCGTGCGTCGGATGGGCGCCGGCTCTCTTCGCGCGCTCGCGCGCTCATCGACCGGCGCCGGGAGGGCCGGCGAAGGCTTGCGCAATCTCCAGCCAGCGCTGCGCGTCGGGCCCATCGGCGGTGATGTCGAGGGCGCTGAGCGGCCGCCGCTGGGTGACCAGAAAGCAGAAGTCTTCGGCGGAACCGGTGACCCGTTGCGCCGCGTCCGGCGATCCCCAGCTCCAGGTGTCACCACCGGGTCCGCGCAGCTCGACCAGGAACGGCTCGGCTGGAGCCGGGAGATTGTTGACGAAAAAGGCGTAGTCGCGCGTACGCACCCCCAAGTGGGCGATCGAGCGCAGCCGGTCGGTGGCCACCCGTTTCACGCCCAGCGCATCGGCGACGTCCAAGCCATGCGCCCAGGTCTCCATCAACCGCGCGGTGGCCATCGACGCCGCACTCATCGGCGGCCCGAACCACGGGAGCTTGCGCCCGGCGGGAACCATCAGCAGCTCTTCGTGCAACCGGGAACGGGTCGAGCGCCAGTCGGCGAGCAGCTCGGCCGGCGCTATAGCCGCCAATTCTTCGGCGCCCGCGTCGACGAAGCCCGTCGGGTTCGCGGCGGCGGCCTTGAGCTGTTCGGCGAAGCCGGCCTCGTCGGTGACCGAGGTCAGCGCGACACGGTCGGTCCACAGCAGGTGCCCGATCTGATGCGCGATGGTCCAACCCGGCGCGGGCGTCGGTTCGGCCCAGCGTTCGGCTGGCAGCGGCGCTACCAGGGCGTCAAGCTCGTCGCTTTCGGCGCGTAGGTCGGCCACAATCGGTTCCGGACCCGCCATCATTGCCTCCGATCGTCGGTTGCGCCCGCCGGGTAGCGATTATTCGCCTGGTTGCCGCGCCGGCCCAGGATGCCGTGCATGGCCAGGCCGGCCAGGTAGAGCCCGGAAGCGACCAGGACGACTGCGGGCGCATGCCCATCCGCGGGAATCAACGCCGCGGCCGCCGTGATCGCGGCGATGAACGCCACCCAGAACAGCGCGTCTTGGACGGCGAACACGTGTCCGCGAAGGGCGTCGTCGACGTCCATCTGCATTGCCGAGTCGGCGCACAGCTTGACCATCTGCCCGGTCACACCGAGGAAAAAGCCGCACCCCACCATGACCGGTAGCAGCAACCCCGCTCCGGCGACCTCGATGATCGCCGAGGCCGCGAGCGCACCGTTGACCGTCGCGTAGCGCCCCCAGCGACGAACCGCCGGCGGCGTCAGCACGTTGGCCAGAAACGCGCCCAGGCCGGCGGCGCCGAAAAACACCAGAGCTGTGCCCAGTCCCCCGACTGCGGGGTCGGTCAGGTGGTGCACCAGCAACAAGACCAGCAGGGAGTTGATGCCGATCACCATCCGGTGCGCGGCCAGGCCCGACAGCGTGGCGGCGACCGTCGGCCGTTGCGCCACGGTACGTGCACCGTGCAGCCAGCCGGTGACCACGGCGTAGAGGACCGGTCCGTGGATCGCCCGCTTGGTGTCGTCGGGGCCCAGCACGCGGGACCCGAACCGTAGCGACAGCAGCAATGCGATCGACACGGGTGCCGCGGTGAGGAAGATGATCGCCGAGGCGCCCTTGTCGCCCGCGCCGACCAGGAACCGCGGAACGAGCATGAAGTTGGCACCGATGAAGGCGGCGATGGCCCCGGACGCATTGGCCAACGCGTTCATGGTCACGACCTGTTCGCGGGGCACGACGTGCGGCAGCGACGCCGACAGCCCGGACGCGACGAACCGGGCCAAGCCGTTGGCGAAGAGCGCGCCCAACAACAGCGGCAGGTCGCCGGCTCTGACGGCGAGGATCGTGCCGATCGCGGCGATCAGGATGAGGCGGCCGACGTTGGCGCCGACGAGCACCAGCCGCCGGTCCCAGCGGTCCATCAGCGCGCCGGCGAACGGCCCCAGCAGCGAGTACGGCAGGAACAGCACGGTGAACGCCCGGGCGATTGCCATCGGATCGGCGGCCCGGTCCGGATTGAACAGCAACGCTCCGGCCAGACCGGCCTGGAACAGCCCGTCACCGAATTGACTTGCCATGCGCACCTGCAGCAGGCGCCAGAAGTCTGGCAAACTGCGCACCGACCGCCATATTTCGACGGGTGCGCTTGAGTGCATCCGGGATTGGATCACTAAACCGACTTCCAAAGTTGGGGCTAGCAAGCTCGTCACCGTCCGAGCCGACTTACCAACAGTACAAATCTTCACGCCCCGCGCTTGATTCCCCCGGGTCCCAGGCACCGGATGCGATGATGGTTGGGTGCCGCCGCCCGAGGACCCAGAGGACTATGTCGCGCCGGCCGCGCAGCGGGTGCGCGCGGGGACGTTGCTGCTTGCCAACACCGATCTTTTCGAACCGACGTTTCGGCGCAGCGTGATCTACATCGTCGAGCACAACGACGGCGGCACGTTGGGGGTCGTGCTGAACCGGGCCAGCGAGACCGCGGTTTACAACGTGCTGCCGCAGTGGACCAAGTTGGCGGCCAAGCCGAAGACGATGTTCATCGGCGGCCCGGTGAAGCGGGACGCGGCGCTATGCCTGGCGGCATTGCGCGTTGGCGCCGATCCGCAGGGGGTGGCCGGGCTGCGGCATGTGGATGGCCGGGTGGTGATGGTCGATCTCGACGCCGACCCCGACACGATCGCTCCCCTGGTGGAGGGAGTGCGCATTTTCGCGGGCTACTCAGGCTGGACCATTGGCCAGCTGGAAGGTGAAATCGAACGCGACGACTGGATCGTCTTGTCCGCGTTGCCATCTGACGTCTTGGCGGGGTCGAGGTCCGACCTGTGGGCGCACGTGCTACGCCGCCAGCCGTTGCCCTTGTCGTTGCTTGCTACCCACCCGATAGATTTGAGCCGCAACTAGGGGCACTCCCCCGGGTCCGCTCGGGCTTCAGTGGCAAGACTGCGTGCAGCCGGCGCAGGCCCCCCCGCAGCCGGGCGCCGCCGCTTCTTGCTGTAGCGCGAAGCGCGCACTCTGCCATGACCCGGCGGCCACCGTTCCGAAGGCGCCGGCCACACAGACGATCAATACCACCAGCGCGGTGTGCGGGGAGGCTGCCAGCGCCACCACACCGCCGGCGGCCAGCATGATTGCCGCCGCCAGTTGCGCCGGAGCCATGGACCGCAGCGCGAGCGCGGTGGGGTCGACGGTCTGGGTGCGCGCCAACGACCAAGTTCCGAACCCGGCGGAGGCCACCGCCGCACACATGCACAGCACACCGGCAATAAGCATGGCCTCACAATACGAGCCCGGACACCGGTCCGCTCAGCGGGCTCCGGAGGAGCCGCGGCACCGCTCAGTGCTGCAGGAACGAGAAATTGGGCAGCGGCGGGAGGCCGGGGACCAGGGCTAACAGGTTCGGCGTGGGCTGACGGCTGGGCATCGGCGCCGGGGGCAAGCCCACCGGGGGAGCGGTGGCCGAGGTTTGCCGGAGCGGAGCCACGGCGGGAGCCTGGGCGACCGGAGCTGTGGCGGGCGCCTGCCCGACCGGAGCGGTGGCCGGTATCTGCCCGACGGGAGCCGCGGCAGGCACTTGGGGGACCGGAGCAGCGGCAGGAACCTGCGGCACGGGAGCTGCGGCAGGAACCTGCGGGGCGGGAGCCTGGGCCGGGGTCAGCCCGACCGGCGAGGCGGCCGGGGTCTGGACCGGCGCGGGCGCCGGGGACCCGGGAACGGTAACGCGGAAGCCGTTGACGATGGCGTCGGTGGCGGGTGCGTCGGCGACGGCCACCGCACGATCGGTGGTCACCGCGAGCGACACCAGGTACTTGTCGCGCCCCGAGGTGGCGATGACGTGGCGCCGCGAGGTGTTCAGCGTCATGTCGCCGTCGCGGTACGTGCCTTCGACGATCGACGACGGGAAGCCGCCGAAATCGGCCATCGAGGCGTTGGTGGGCTGCCAGGCCAGCAGCTTCTGGCTGTCGACGTAGCCGTGGCTGATGGCCTCGCGGGGGTCGAAATCACCGACGAGCTTGTACACCACCACCTGTGCATTCGAGGAGTAGATGCTGCTGCCCTGCCGGTCGGCGATCACCGCGAACGCGTCGGGAACGTTGGGATCGGGCACCTGAGTCCAGCGGGCCGGCACCGGCAAAGTGATGTCAAGTGCCTTGAGGCCCTGGGGTTTTTGCGCCTCAAGCTTGACGCCCTTCGACTGGAGGTACTCACGGATCGTCCCGGAAGTGGCCGGGGCTGGAGTGACCGCCGGGGCGACCGGCGCGGCGGGCGCGGCCGCCGCCGGCACCGTTGCACCCGGGGTCGTCGGCGATGCGACCGGATTCGCCGCCGGGGGGGCGGCGAGGAACCGGTTGGCGGGCGCCTGTCCGGGCGCGGCCGCGACGTTCTGCGGCCCCGGGATGGCAGGAGCGGGTGCTGGCGCGGGAAGTAAGGGGTCCGCCAATGCCTGGGCGCTCGTGACAACCGCCATGCCGATCAGGCCGGCGACCATACCCCCGAGGAGCGCACGGCGGGCGGGGACGATCTCAATCATCTGCCTCGGTCCTTCCAATGGCGCACTGCCAGGTCATCAGAGGCCGACTGTAACTACAGGTCAAAGGCCATGGATAGGCTCGAAATACAGCTGGGATGAACCCCTGATCCGTGCGCAACGGAACCGAGATCATCCTGTGGCCGGCGCTAGGCCCGACGTGACCCTTATACCCTGTTCAGGTGACCGAATCCCCGACCACCGCCGAGAGCAACTCCGGTGCCGTTCAGACGGACCCCGATGCGCCGACGTATCGCTACACCGCGGCGCTGGCGGGCCGTATCGAGAGCACCTGGCAGGAGAACTGGGCGAAGCTCGGGACGTTCAACGTGCCCAACCCGGTCGGCTCGTTGGCCCCGACGGATGGCAGCCCGGTCCCCGCTGACAAGTTGTTCGTGCAGGACATGTTTCCCTACCCGTCGGGCGAGGGGCTGCACGTCGGTCATCCGCTGGGCTACATCGCCACCGACGTCTACGCCCGCTACTTCCGGATGACCGGACATAACGTCCTGCACGCGTTGGGGTTCGATTCCTTCGGGCTGCCCGCCGAGCAATACGCCGTGCAAACCGGCACTCACCCGCGCACCCGCACCGAGGCCAACGTCGTGAACTTCCGCCGTCAGCTTGGCCGGTTGGGTCTCGGCCATGACAGCCGGCGCAGCTTTTCCACCACCGACGTCGAGTTCTACAAGTGGACGCAGTGGATCTTCCTGCAGATCTATAACGCCTGGTTCGACACCGCGGCCCGCAAGGCCCGCCCGATCGCCGAGCTGATCGCGGAATTCGATTCCGGCGCAAGGCAGCTCGAAGACGGCCGTGATTGGTCTGCGCTGTCGGCGGGGGAGCGGGCCGACGTGATCGACGGCCATCGATTGGTCTACCGCGCCGACTCGATGGTCAACTGGTGTCCGGGTCTGGGCACGGTGCTGGCCAACGAAGAGGTGACCGCCGACGGTCGCAGTGATCGCGGCAACTTCCCGGTATTCCGGAAACGCTTGCGGCAGTGGATGATGCGGATCACCGCCTACGCCGACCGGCTTCTCGACGACCTGGAGTTGCTGGATTGGCCGGAGCCGGTCAAAACCATGCAGCGCAACTGGATTGGCCGTTCCACCGGCACCCGGGCGCTGTTCTCGGCGAACAACGCCGGCGGCGAGACGGTCGACATCGAGGTGTTCACCACCCGGCCGGACACCATGTTCGGTGCCACCTACCTGGTGCTCGCCCCGGAGCACGACCTGGTCGACGGGCTGGTCGCAACGAGCTGGCCCGAGGGGACCGACGCCCGTTGGACTTACGGCGCCGCAACGCCGGGGGAGGCCGTCGCCGCGTACCGGCAGGCGATCGCGGCGAAGTCGGACCTCGAGCGCCAGGAGAGCAGGGAGAAGACGGGCGTCTTCCTGGGCAGCTACGCGACCAATCCCGCCAACGGCAAGCCGGTGCCGATCTTCATCGCCGACTACGTACTGGCCGGATACGGCACAGGCGCCATCATGGCGGTTCCCGGCCACGACCAGCGCGACTGGGATTTCGCCCATGAGTTCGGCCTTCCCATCGTGGAAGTCATTGCCGGGGGCGATATTTCGGAGGCCGCTTACCCCGGCGACGGCGTGCTGGTGAACTCCGGCTACCTGGACGGAATGAATGTGCCGGCCGCCAAGGAAGCGATCACTGCCCGCTTGGAGGCGGACGGCCGCGGCTGGGCGCGGATCGAATTCAAGCTGCGGGACTGGCTTTTCGCCCGGCAGCGCTACTGGGGCGAGCCGTTCCCGATCGTCTACGACAGCGACGGGCGCGCCCATGCTCTCGACGAGGCCGCGCTGCCTGTCGAGCTGCCCGATGTGCCCGACTATTCACCGGTGCTGTTCGACCCCGACGATGCCGACAGCGAGCCTTCGCCACCATTGGCGAAGGCGACCGAGTGGGTGCACGTCGAACTTGACTTGGGCGACGGTCTGCAGCCCTACACCCGCGACACCAACGTGATGCCGCAGTGGGCCGGTAGCTCCTGGTATGAACTGCGATACACCGATCCGCACAATTCGGAAAGGTTGTGCGCCAAGGAGAACGAGGCCTATTGGATGGGGCCGCGGCCGGCCGAGCACGGCCCGCAGGACCCCGGCGGTGTCGACCTGTATGTCGGCGGCGCCGAACACGCGGTGCTGCACCTGTTGTATGCCCGGTTCTGGCACAAGGTGTTGTACGACCTGGGCCACGTGAGTTCCCGGGAGCCGTACCGCCGCTTGGTCAACCAGGGCTACATCCAGGCTTTCGCCTACACCGACTCGCGCGGGTCGTATGTCCCGGCCGACGAGGTGGTGGAGCGCGGTGGCGGATTCTTCTATCCGGGCCCGGGCGGTGAGATCGAGGTCTTCCAGGAATTCGGCAAAATCGGTAAGAGCCTGAAGAATTCGATTTCACCCGACGAGATCTGCGACGAGTACGGTGCGGACACTCTGCGGGTGTACGAGATGTCGATGGGCCCGCTGGAGGCCTCCCGCCCGTGGGCCACCAAGGATGTCGTCGGGGCGCACCGCTTTTTGCAGCGTGTGTGGCGGCTGGTGGTCGACGAACAGACCGGCCGGACCCGGGTGCTCGACGTGGCCGGACAACAGGAGCTCGACTCCGACACCCTGCGAGCGCTGCACCGCACCGTCGCGGGGGTATCGGAAGACTATGCCGCACTGAGGAATAACACCGCAGCGGCCAAGCTGATCGAGTACACCAACCACCTCACCAAGGAGCACCGCGACGCCGTTCCCCGGGCCGCGGTCGAGCCGCTGGTGCTGATGTTGGCGCCGCTGGCTCCCCATATGGCTGAGGAGCTATGGCTGCGGCTGGGCCACTCCACGTCGCTGGCGCACGGCCCGTTCCCGCAGGCCGATCCGGCCTACCTGGTTGACGACAGCGTCGAATACCCGGTCCAGGTCAACGGCAAGGTGCGTGGACGGGTGGTGGTGGCCGCCGACGCTGATCAGGACACCCTGAAGGCCGCGGCATTGTCGGACGAGAAGGTCCAGGCATTCTTGGCGGGCGCCAATCCCCGCAAGGTGATCGTGGTCCCCGGCCGGCTGGTGAACCTGGTCGTCTAGCGGGTCGCGAGTCACCGGCCCGCGGGCCGCAGCACCACCTCGTGGACGTGGCCGTCGGGCGGCGTCGCCAGCACGTTGGCGACCGCTGCCGCGACGGTTTCCGGCTTGAGAAACTTCGCCGCGTCGTACGTCCCGCCCTCGAATGCGACGAGTTCGCGCTGCATTTCAGTGTCGGTGCGGCCCGGGTAGACCGTCGTCACCCGCAGCTGCGGTTCGTCGGCGCGGAGCGAGTCCGCGAAGGCGCGCAACGCGAACTTACTGGCCGAGTAGGAGGCCATGCCGGGCGAAACGTTGCGCCCCGCACCGGAGTTGATGAAGACCACCTGCCCTCGGGCACGCCGCAGCGCCGGTAGCAGCGCCAGTGTAAGTCCCACCGGTCCAAGCACATTGACGGCGAAGGTGGCGCGCCACTCATCGACGTCGGAATCCGCGACATGACCGGGGATCGACACCCCGGCGTTGTGCACCAGCACATCGAGTTCGTCCACGATCTCGCAGGCGGCCTCGATCTCCGCGGTGTCGGTGAGGTCCACTGGGAACGTCGTCGCGTCCAGCCTCCGGGCAACGGCGTCGAGCCGGTCGGAGGGCCGACCGGCCAGCAGCAGAGTGTGGGTGGGGGCCAGCGCGGTGGCGATCGCGGAACCGATGCCGCCGCCGGCGCCGGTGATGAGTGCAGTTGGCATGCACCGTAGTCTACGGGCACCGCCAAACTCGTTGAAAGGCAGTTATTTTCAAGCCTCTTTACGGGCGGGCGGCGCACCCGCGGGCGCGGGCGCCGGTTCGCCGCAGGCCAGCCGCTCGAGCGGAGCCAGCGCCTGCATCAGGGTGCCGAGGTCGGACGCGGGCAGCTGACTGAGCATCGCGGCCAGCGAGGCGCGCCGGTTGGCCAGGGACTCGCCGTGGACGGCACGCCCGCGCGGGGTGATGTCGACCAGCACGGCACGCAGGTCGGACGGGTCGCGCGAGCGTTTCACCAGCCCCAGCTTTTCCAGCCGGCGGATCGCCACGGTGGTGGTGGGAGTGCGGACCCGCTCATGGGCAGCCAGGTCGGTCATCCGAATCGGCCCCTGATCCAGCAAGGTGACCAGAATCGACAGTTGCGCCAACGTTAATTCGCCCGCGGCCGCGGTGCCGCTCGGGTCCCCGCGCCGCAGAATCGAAAACAATTTGGACAGCGCACGGTGCAAACCTTCCGCAAGCTCGGTGACGTCGGCCGCGGGGGATTCGCTGTCCGCCATAAACGGGGAGTCTAACGCTATATCAGGCACGTACAAGCTAGCTAAGCCGAGTAATTAGTAGCAGTGGGGTAGTCAAAGTACTTGGGACAGGAATCGCTGTAGCCGTTCGGTCTGCGCGGCTTCGAAAATCTGCTCCGGAGGCCCGGATTCCACCACCTTGCCGCGATCCATGAACACAACGGCGTTGGATGCCGAGCGGGCGAAGCCCATTTCATGGGTGACGACGATCATCGTCATGCCGTCGGCGCCGAGGTCGGCGATGAGTTGCAGAATCCCTTTGACCGTTTCCGGATCCAGCGCCGAAGTCGCCTCGTCGAAGAACATCACCTGGGGAGCCATGGCCAGCGCGCGGGCGATGGCGACCCGTTGTTGTTGCCCTCCGGACAGCATGCCGGGCCGGGCATCGGCCTTGTGCTTCAGGCCAACTCGCTCCAATTGGTTCAGCGCCAGGTCGCGGGCCTCGCCGGGCGGCAGGTGGCGCAACTTGCGCGGGGCCATCGCAACGTTCTTCAGCACGCTCAGATGGGGGAAGAGGTTGAAATGCTGAAACACCATGCCGATGCGCTGTCGTAGCTCGTTGGGATCGTCGCGTAACACCGATCGACCGTCCAGCAGGATGTCGCCGCTATCGGGTTCGTACAACCGGTTCAAGGTGCGCAGCAGCGTCGACTTGCCCGAGCCGGACGGTCCGATGACGGCGATGGTGGTGCCCGCCGGAGCCTCGAAATCGACGCCACGCAGCACCTTGTTCCCGCCCAGGGTCTGGTGAAGATCCTTGGCGGCCAAAGAAACCGACCGACGGCTCGGGACACTCACGTGATCTCCTGGCCGAACTTCGTGGCCAGCATCTCCGCATTGTCGTCGAGGTCGGGGGCGCCCCGGCCGCGGCGCAGGCGCGCGTCGATGTAATTCACCAAATGCGTTAACGGGATGGTCAGTATCAGATAGAAGAGGCCGGCGGCCACCAACGGTGAGAGGCTTCCGGTCTGGGCATTCAAATCCCGGCCCACCTGAAAGAGCTCCCGTTGATCGGCGATCAGGCCGAGGAAGTACACCAACGCGGATGCCTTCAACAACCCGATGAACTGGTTGACCAGTGCCGGCAATACCCGCCGTATTCCCTGCGGCACCACCACCAGTCGCATCGCGGTCGTGTAGCTGAAGCCCAGCGCGCGGGAGGCCTCCAACTGGCCGGGGTCCACGCTTTGTATTCCGGAGCGCAGGATTTCGCCGATGTAGGCGGCGGCCATCAACCCAAGCGCTGCAATTCCCAAGGGGTAAGGGTTCTTGTTCGTCAGTCCGCCGACCAATGGACCGACGCCCATTCCGATCAGCAGGATGATCACCACTTCGGGCAGGCCGCGGAAGATATCGGTGTATACCCGTGCCGGCCAGCGCAGCCAGCGCCGATGTGAGATGCCCGCCATTGCCAGCACCATCCCCAACGCCAACCCGATCACGATGGCGCAGTTGGTCAGGATCAAGGTGTTCGGCAGCCCCGTCGTGAACAGAACGGGGATGGCTCGGCGGTACATGTCCCAGTCAAAGAACGAATCGCGCAACTGGGCCAGCGCCGATTTGGGCGCGGCCGGGCCTGTCGGCGCGCGGTGCTGGCTTGCGACCATCGCGGCGAAATCCGGCAGGCTCGGGGCCGGCGCCGCTTTCGATCCAGGCTTCCATCCGGGTGGGAGCGTGCGCGGTACCCAGTCGCAGTACAGCTTGGCCCACGTGCCGTCGGCGATCACCGCGTCCAGCCCGGAATTCAGCGCATCGATTAGCGGCTTGTTCTCCTTGGCGACGGCGTAAGCCACGAAATTGCCTGGGCTGAAAGTGTTCGCGACGGTCACCGCGGGATCACCCGGCCGAACGACGGTCGAGGCAAGCGTTCCGGGCGCCACCCACGCATCAATCTGGCGGGTCTTGAGGCTGGCGTACAGGGTGGCGAAGCCGGGATACTTCACCGGCTGCAGATGCAGGGTGTCGACGACGTACGACTCCTCGACAGTGCCCTGGACTACGCCGATGCGCTGACCGGCGGCCAGGTCGCCGAACTTGTGGATCGGCGAGCCGGGCGGCACCACCAAAGAGTAGAAGCCGAAGTCGTAGCCGTTGGTGAAAGCGACGGTGTGACGGCGTTGGTCGGTGGCTTTCACCGACGCCGATCCGACGTCGAAGCGCCGGGACGCCACCTGGGCCAGCAACGCGGAGAAGTCGGTGCTGACGAAGCGCAACTGCAGGTGCAGCTTGTCGGCGATGGCGCGCAGCAGGAGGTTGTCGAAGCCGCTGAATTCGCCGGTGGGATTGATGCAGATGTTGGGCGGGGCGTCCGACAGCGTGCCCACCGTCAGCACACCCGGCGTGCCGAGCCCGAGCGCTCCGACGTCAACCGCGGTGAGCGGTTCGACCGATGGTGTCGTGTCCCGATCTTCCTGGGGGGTGGGCTGGCTCTCGGTCAGATCCTTAGGCAGGGCCCTTGCGCTCTCCAAGCCGGCCGGCGCGCATTGATTCCAGTCGGCGGCCGCGGGCGCGGCCGGCCCGCCTAATGCCATGCCGCACACCAGCACCGTCGTCGCGGCCAGTCCGAACAGCCTTGCGCGGCGCTGGGTGCGCCGGTCCACGCGCGCATTCATCCCTGCCACCGTATCGACAGGGCGGCGGCTTCGTGGGGTGAGCGTGCCCTACAGCGCCAGCGACGGCTCGACGCCCACGGCTTCGGCGTCGACGAGCACCTCGAGCGGTGCGGGCACGACCGGGCTCACGTCGTCGGGAGCGGTGAACACCCTGCGCCGGGAAAGTTCGGCCAGCATGGTCTGGGCCATCAGGTAGGAGCGGCCCACGCACGCGGCCCGTGCGGCCTCGGGGTCGCGCCGGTTGATCGCGGAAGTCTCGTCTTCGTAGAACGGAAGCATCTCTTCGCGGCTGCCCTGATAAATCAGCCAGAACACCCGGGGAACCAGGTTTTGCGAGGCGCGGATCGTCGCGTGCAGGCGCGGCCCGGCGTATTCGTCGTTGATGGTGCGCCGGTACTCGGCGGCGATGTCGCAGAAGGCCCGCGAATCCTTCGCGGTGCGTAGCGATCGCATGAAGGCGTCGAGTTGCCCCAGGATCCGCGGCGTCGGACTGGTGGCCGCGCGCGCGGACGCGATGCCGTTGAGCAGACCCTCGAGCTCATGATGCTCGAGGACGGTAGCTTCGTCGAACCGCTCCACGAACGCGCCGCGGTGATAGCGGGTGGAGACGATGCCGTCGTGTTCGAGTTGCACCAGCGCCTCTTGAATTGGGACGCGGCTTACACCCAGTCCCAGCGCGATCTCATTGCGATCGACGCGGTCGCCGGTGCGCAACTTCCCCGTGAGCAAGAGGTGAAGGATGTGCGAAACAACCAGGTCCTTTTCTTTGACCCCGTATTTCTTCGGCATTTCGTCCTTGAGTCTCTTTCAAACCCGGTGCGGCCATCAGCGCGAGAAGTTTCTCACGAGTGGGCTCGTATTTTCCGGTGTTTCACCAATAAATGGTCGGGGACGGGTTTAACGACTATCCCGCCACCGGCACAGCGCTTCCGCGGCGCCCAGGTTGTACTCCGGTCCGTCGCACGCGACGGTCAGCAGCGTGACTCCGAGGCCGAAGAGTTTTTCGGCATTGTCGATCAGGCCGCCGCGGTCCTGCACGGCGGCCGAGCGTTCGATGCTCGCCGGGTCGCGGCCGACGTCGGCGCAATGCCGGGCCAGGACGTCCGCCTTGGCCGGGAACTCGTCGGCGGAGGTGAAGCTGTGCCATAGGTCGGCGTATTCGGCAACCAGCCGCAGCGTCTTGCGCTCACCGCCCCCGCCGATCAGGACCGGGATGTCGCGGGTCGGCGAGGGGTTCAGTTTCGCCAGTCGCGCCTTGATCCGGGGGAGCGCGCCCGCGAGGTCGTCGAGGCGGCTGCCTGCGGTGCCGAACTCGTAGCCGTACTCGTCGTAGTCCTTCTGCTTCCACCCCGAGCCGATCCCGAGCACGAGCCGGCCGCCGGAAATGTGATCGACCGTGCGGGCCATGTCGGCCAGCAGCTCGGGATTCCGGTACGAGTTACACGTGACCAGCGCGCCGATCTGGATGCGCGATGTCTGCTCGGCCCACGCCCCGAGCATTGTCCAGCATTCGAAATGCGCACCGTCGGGATCACCGTAGAGGGGGAAGAAGTGGTCCCAGTTGAAGGCGATGTCGACGCCGACGTCCTCGCAGCGACGCACGGCGTCCCGGATTTGGCGATACTGCGGCGCGTGCTGAGGCTGCAGTTGCACGCCGATGCGGATAGGGAGATCAGGGGTCATGAGACCACCGTAGGCTCAGCCCGCGTCGAGCACCCCGCGCAGCAGATCGATCAGGGCGAGGGGCTGGTCGCTTTGCACGGAATGGCCGGAATCCTCGACGACGTGCGCCGCGCGGAAATGCTTTGTGCGACGGCTGAGTTCGGCCGCGTCGTCGTCGCTGACGAAACCCGACTTGCCGCCGCGGATAAGGGTGATCGGCGCGGACAGCCGGTCCACGTCCTCCCACAGGACGTCGAAGTCGGGGAACTTGCGGATGGCGTCGTAGCGCCACGTCCAGTTGCCGTTGTCCAGCCTGCGCGAGTTGTGAAACACGCCGCGGCGGAGCGCCTTTACCTCGCGGTGTGGCGCCGCCGCGATCGTCAGGTCCAGCATGGCCTGGAAGCTGGGGAATTCGCGTTCCCCGTGCATCAACGCGACCGTGCCCTGCTGTTCCTTGGTCATCTCCGAGTGCCGCTGCAGCGCCGACGGGGTGACGTCGATCAAGACGAGTTCGTTGACGAGTTCGGGCGCCACGGCGGCCAGCCGTAACGCGGTCAGCCCGCCCAGCGACATGCCCACGACGAGATCGGCGCTCGCTGCGTGCTCACGTACCGCCGGCAACAGGGCGTCGGCGTTGATCTGCGGCGAATAGTCGCCGTCCTCGCGCCATGCCGAATGGCCGTGCCCGGGGAGGTCCACCGCCAGCGCGGGCTCGCCGAGGCCGACGATGACGGTGTCCCAGGTGTGCGCGTTCTGCCCGCCGCCGTGCAGAAAAACGATCCGCGGGGGAGTGCCGCCCCAGCGCAGGGCGCTGATCTTGGCCTCGCCGGCGCCCGCCTCCACGCGTCGCACGTCCGGCAGCGGGCCAGTGACGCCGGCTTGCTCGGCATTCTCGGATAGCAGCGAGAACTCGTTCAGCCCGTCGAATGCGTCTTCGGAGATATCGGCCACGGTCTAGACACTAGCGGCGCCGCCCTAGAACCAGCGTCGTCGCCATGACTAGAGGACGTAGCGACGGCGAATGCCGTGGAATCGTTCCCACATCGCGGCGGTGCGCTCGGCGGGGCTCACAATGGCTGTGTCCTCCGGTAGGGCGGCGAGCAGTTCGCCATGCTTGACGACCTGGGTGCTCAGCGCGGCGGGTTCGCCCTCGAGCATGTGCCGATAGGTCAGGTTGCCGCAGGCAAAGCCCTGGGTGTCGAGCCAGTTGTGCACGCCCGGATCACGATGAGCCATGACGAGACGAACGCGGCCGTCGGCGTCGGTCTTGGTGCGGCTCGGCGTGTAGCTCACCGGCCGGTACAGGTAATCCATGCTGTTGAAAAAGACGCCCATATTGGTCAGCATCCACAACCCGTCGTGGGCGCCGAATTCGACGATCAGCGCCTCGTCGTCCGCGAGTTCCCAGTACATGTTGGCGGCGGCCCGGCCGCGCCTGGCGTCGGCGTCGGTCGCGTCGACTTGGGGGAACGCGTTGGGGTGGTTGGCGTCGACGCCGCCGTAGGTGAAGGGGAACTCGGGCCAGTCGGCCATCAGGCCCGTGACGAACTCACCGGCCCAGCGCATCGCCTCGACCATCTCGGGAGGCGAGGGCAACGGTTTCGGGGATTCCATGTCGATTCGTTCGATGCGAAGCTGCGCGGGCAGCTCCTCCCAGCGGTCGAAACCCTGGCGGATGAACAGCTTCCGTGACCCCGTGGTGGTGGGCAGCCAATTGGGCCCGCGCTCGGGCCCGCCGATGTAGAGCTCGAATTCCCCGTCATCGCCGACCTGGAGCTGATGACCGAGCAGGTTGGTCTCCGGTGTGTCCCCGAACGGTTCGTGCAGCACGCCCGGGCCCGGCGTACGTGGACCCTGCACCGTGACGTTGAAAAACCTTGCGGTGCCGCGTGTCCCGGTGAGCCGATACGTCGACTGTCCGTCGATCCAGGCCTGCTGGTAGGTGAAGTCGGCACAGTCGCCGCCCAGCTTGCGGGTCGGACCACAGAAGGTGTGCAGCGCCGGGTAGCGGGTGTTGCGAGTCTCGAGCGCGAGATCGAAGGCCTGGCCGAGGTTTTGGGTCAGGAACCGGTAGGCGTCGACCCGATGGACGCCCGACGCCGGGTTGGCCTGCTTGAAGGCCTGTTCGCCCGCTTGCTGCAGTCGCTCACAGAAGTCCGTCCAGGCCTGCTGCAGCGCCGCGTCGTCGGGCCCGTCGCCGAAGGCCATGCTCACGCACCGAGCCTGTCGAGCATCGCGCTGACGACGTCACATGCGCGCTGGGCGGCTTCCAGGTGTCCCTCCCGGTCGATGCGGAGACCGATCAGTTCCAGGTCGAAACCGTGGCGGTAGCCGCCGGCGAGCGCTTGGGCGACGAAGCTTTCGAGCGGGATCGTGCCGTCGCCGGGCACCGCCCTGGCCGGCAGCGCCCGGTCGCCGAGCACATAGTCGCTGAGCTGGATCAGCGCGGTCCTCGGTAGCGCCCGCTGCACCATCGCCTCCAAATCCCCCTCCGCCCAACAGTGAAACACGTCGATGCACAGACTGAGGTCGCCCATCTCGGCCAGCACGACCGCGTCGCGCAGGGTGTGGGCCAGGTGGATGTCGGCGTACAGGCTGGATGCGTTCTCGACGGCCAGCGCCACCCCGGCCGCCTTGGCCTGCGCCGCGCAGGGAGCGATCATCGTGCAGAATCGGTCCGCGGCCTGCGCCCAGGCGAGGTCACCGCGCCCGCCGGTCAACAAGTAAACGGTGCGGGCTCCGACGGCGGCGGAGGCGTCGATCACGGTGGACAGCGCTTCGCGGGCGGCGTGCGGGTCGCTGGACAGCCTGCCGCCGGCGAACAGGTGGTAGACGGCCTCCACAGAATAAGCGTTGCCGTGCAACAGCATTGGGAAGCACGGCTCGAGAAGTTGGCTGTCCAGGATGCTCAGCCGGGAGACCCCGAGCGCTGCCCAATGAGCTTCCAGTTCGGCCAGCGACTCACCTTGGAAGGTGACGTTGTGCACCGACAGACGCTGGTGTGGGCCGGTCATGTCAGGCGCGGTTCTCGATGGCGACACCGAATCGTTCTCGGAATGGCCGGAATTCCGCGTGCAGCGCATCCAGGTCCTCGCCGATGTCGGTCAGCAGTTGGGTGGAGTAGGTGAATTTGCCGTAGCGGTCGCCACGATTGTTGGCCAGGTACGCGCGCATCGCCGATGCGGCGTCGTCCGACAGTTCGCGACCGCAGAACTCGTAGTAGCGCCGGACGGTGCCGATGTGGTCGGCGACGAAGTCGGCGTAGCGCACGTGCAGGATACGGGGATCGTCGACCAACGGATTGCTCATCGTGTTGGCGATGCTGGCGCGGGTCATCTCGAGGTGCTTCTTCGCTTCGGCGTGCAGGTCGACCGGACCGACGATGCCTTCGGCGATGTCGGCCATCATCATGGTGCGCGACGCGGCGACTTGGACGGGGTCGCGGTGCAGCCACACCAGGTGCGCGTCGGGATAGGTGTCGAAGAGTTCCTTGAGGCGGAAACCGTGAAATCCCTTAAGCACCCAGTACTTTCGGGGACGGCAATATTGCAGCTGCTGCAGCATGGCCTTGTGCAGCCGGTATTGCGCCGCGGGATCGGTGGCCAGGCCGCCGACCAGAGACTGCATCGGCACGCGCCACCAGGCGGTGGGCGTCATCACCCGGAAGTCGAACGCCCAGGTGCGCTCGTCCTCAGGCAGACCGTCGCCCAGCATGTCGTTGTACGGGTGGCTGTGCAGCCACTTGGGCATCTTCGCGTTGATCTCGCGCCAGTCCGCGTCGGCCCACTCTCTGCGGTCGTCATCGGGATCTGCCAGACCCGGCGGCGGTGACGGATACATCACCTCCCAGAAGCGCAGCGCCCGAGCACGCGGATCAACGGACATCAGCGCGTGCATGAGCGTTGTGCCCGACCGGGGTTCGCCTGTGACGAACATCGGACCGACGATCACCTCGTCGGCGATCGGGTAGCGGTTGCGGTCTTCGATGAACTCCAGCCGCGACGTCAGCAACCATCGACACACCTGCGCCGCCTGGCGGTGGCCCTCGGTGTTCATGCCGAGGCCGTTGAGATGGTCGACCGCGACGGTGAAGCGTTGCGGCAAGGTGGGATCGCCGTAGTCGCACAGTCCGGTTTCGGCCTCCGCGTCGGCGAGCAGCCTGGCGGCGTCCAGGGGCGCCGTCACGACCGCTCCCCGCACAGCCGCATCAGCTCGTCTTCGGCGGCGCGCACGTTGGCGGCCGAAGCCGCGGCGTGGCTCAGGCCGGCCATCGCGCCGTAGTCCAGGATCTTGGGGACGCGCAGTCCCGCGTCGACGTATGTCTTCACGATCTTGGCAACCTGCGTCGGCGTCCCGTGCGGGACGGCGGCGAGCACCATCTCCGGCCGCGCCTTGTCGAGGAAGTCCAGAATCCTTTCGCGGGTGAGCACCGCGGGGTCGATGTCTTGGAATCCGCGCCACCGATCACCCATCGGGTGTTCGAATCCGAAGCCGCGCAACGTATCCGCCGATACCTGCAGCAGGAACGCCTTCACCAGCGGTGCTTGCAGGATCTCGGCGAGGGCGTCCTCGTCCGCGCCGATCAGACACACCTGGATGAAGCATGGTGTGATCGACTGTGGATCGCGGCTGGCGCGTTCGGCGGATTCCCTTACCGCGGCGAGCATTTCGGCGTATTGCTCCGGTGTCCAGGCGCCGGCCGGCCACCACCCGTCCGCGTGCCGGCCAGCGATATCCAGCATCCGTGGGCCGCTTGCGCCGATCCAGATCTGCGGTGGCCGGCCTGCGTAGGGTTCGGTGTCCAGCCGGGCATGGCGCAGCGAGTAGAACTGTCCGTCGAAATCGACCGGGCCGTCGCTCTCCCAGAGCAGCCGGATCACCCTAAGGGCTTCCTCGAAGCGGCTGACCGGCCGGGAGAAATCGAAGCCGTAGGGCAGGGTGTTCTCGCTCTCGCCGCTGCCAAGGCCGAGGATGAAACGCCCCTTGGCGAGGTGGTCGATCGTGAGCGCCGTCTGGGCCAGCATGCTGGGGTGGCGGCGCACGGTGTCGACGACTGCGCTGACGAGCGGGACCTTCTCCGTCAGGACGGCGGCCGCGGCGGCTACCGCCAGGCCGTCCAGGTGGCGGTGCGGCGACGGGGAGGCGGTGGCCAGGTCGGTGAACTCGGGGGTCCAGATGGAATCGGGCCAGAAGCTGACCATGTGGTCGGGCAGCCAGATCGAGTGGTACCGGCCGCTGTCCAACTCCTTCAGCCGGGACAGGTCCAGGGGGAGGGTGGTGCGTAGGAACGCGGCGGGTTGCACGGTCATCGAGAGATGATGCTAAGCACTCGCACAGCGCCGCGGGGATGAATTCGCTCTAGCGGCCACGGCACCGGCCGTCACGCCAGCGTGGCTGCGGTCGCCGAGCGTCACGCTGGGGTGACAACGAGACCCGCAGGCACGAATGTGCGGTGAGGTCACCGGAGCGACCTCACCGCACGATCTGTGGAAGGGGGTCAGCCCTCGATGAACTCTTCGAGCTGCGTACGCGCTACGTCGTCGGGCAGCTGTTGCGGCGGGCTCTTCATCAGGTAGGCCGACGCCGGGATCACCGGACCGCCAATGCCGCGGTCCTTGGCGATCTTGGCCGCCCGCACCGCGTCGATGATGACACCCGCCGAGTTCGGCGAGTCCCACACCTCGAGCTTGTACTCCAGGTTCAGCGGCACGTCGCCGAAGGCGCGGCCCTCCAGTCGCACGTACGCCCACTTGCGGTCGTCGAGCCAGCCGACGTGGTCGGAGGGGCCGATGTGCACGTCTTTGGTCTTGAACTCGCGTTGCAGGTTGGAGGTGACGGCCTGCGTCTTGGAGATCTTCTTGGACTCCAGCCGCTCGCGCTCGAGCATGTTGAGGAAGTCCATGTTGCCGCCGACGTTGAGCTGCATGGTGCGGTCCAGTTGCACACCGCGGTCCTCGAACAGCTTGGCCATCACCCGGTGGGTGATGGTGGCGCCGACCTGGCTCTTGATGTCGTCGCCCACGATCGGCACACCCGCGTCGGCGAACTTCTTGGCCCACACCGGGTCCGAGGCGATGAACACCGGCAGCGCGTTGACGAACGCCACGCCGGCGTCGATGGCGCACTGGGCGTAGAACTTGTCGGCCTCCTCGGAGCCCACCGGCAGGTAGGACACCAGCACGTCGACGTTGTTCTCCTTGAGCGCCTTGACCACGTCGACCGGCTCGGCGTCGGACACCTCGATGGTGTCGGCGTAGTACTTGCCGATGCCGTCGAGTGTCGGGCCCCGCTGCACCGTCACGTTGGTCGGCGGCACGTCGGCGATCTTGATCGTGTTGTTCTCCGAGGCGAAGATCGCGTCGGACAGGTCGAAGCCGACCTTCTTGGCGTCCACGTCGAAGGCCGCGACGAACTTGACGTCGCGCACGTGGTACTGGCCGAACTTCACGTGCATCAGGCCGGGCACGGTGCTGTTCTCGTCGGCGTTCTGGTAGTACTCGACGCCCTGTACCAGGGAAGACGCGCAGTTACCGACGCCGACAATGGCGACTCGTACCTCGGTCGACGCCTGTGGCGCGTTCTGGTCACTCATTGGGCGTTCTCCTAACTCCATAACTTGTGTCGCAGCTGATCGAATTCGTGCAGGGGTTTTACGTCTGCTCGGAGAGGCCGGGCATCGCCCGCTCCGCAGCAATGAGCTCGTTGAGCCACTTCACTTCCCGCTCACTGGACTCGAGCCCCAGTTGGTGAAGTTGGCGGGTGTAGCGGTCGAACGAGTTACTGGCCCGCGCCACGGCTTCGCGCAGGCCTTCCCGCCGCTCCTCGACCTGACGGCGGCGACCTTCCAGGATGCGCATGCGCGCCTCCGCCGGAGTCCGGTTGAAGAACGCCAAATGCACCCCGAAGCCGTCGTCGGTGTAGTTGTGCGGGCCGGTGTCGGCCACCAGCTCACCGAAGCGCCGACGGCCCTCGTCAGTTAGCTGGTAGACGCGCCGGGCACGCCGAACCGGCGTTCCGGTCGGGGCGGCGTCCTCGGCGATCAACCCTTCGGCCTGCATCCGCCGGAGGGCGGGGTACAGCGAACCGTACGAGAACGCACGAAACGCGCCGAGGAGGCCGGTCAGCCGTTTGCGCAACTCGTAACCATGCATCGGCGATTCGATGAGAAGACCCAGGATGGCGAGCTCGAGCATCGAATCACCCCCTTTGCATGGTTGGTTACGACGGTTCGACGCCTCGCGTAATCGTATCGTCTCGATATATTCGCCACAACACCACCGAATGTTCGTCCGCTATTTGTTCGGGTGCGCCGAATCGAATCGCGCCCGGCTACGACGGCAAGCTGAGCTGCTTGACGGTGCCGTCACCTGCGAAGACGATGTAGCCACCACCGTAGTCGCTGGAGACATACAGCGATAGCGAGAGCGCGCCCGGGGTCGTCGGGTCCGTCGCCGGTTCGATGTTCAGGTACTCGGTTTTGACGTCCGACGGCTTCATGTGGAGGGTCTGCGGGGCGCCGCGCATGATGCCCACGGTCGCCGTGACGTCGAACTTGCTCAGGTCAACCGCAAGGGGAGCATCCGCGGAGCTTTTGGCCGAGCTGCTCGGGTCGCCCCAGCCCCCGCGGTAGGTGTAGGCCAGCACCCGGCGATCGTCTGAGGGGTCCGGCCGGTCGAGGACCGCGTAGGTCGGGTAGATCACGAGTCGATATCCCACGGCGTCGCCGAACCGTTTGCGTGTTTGCTCGATCAGGCCGGTCAGCCCGCCCACCGAATGCAGTTGGGTGGGCGGTGTCAGCACCACGGGGCCGACGCCGTCGGGCTTGGCTCCGGGGTCGGTGGTGAAGTCCAGCGGCGATTTGGTGTTGCCGTAGATGCCCCACCCGATGCCGACGCCAAATAGCACCGAGACGACCAATGCGGCGGCGAGCGTCCCCCAACCGCGGAGCTTCGGCGGCACCGGCCGGGCCTTGGCGACAGGCGTCGGAAGCGCGCTGCTGTCGGTTTGCAGGTCGGTCACCAGGGCCTGCAGATCGCCGAGCGTGACCGCGTTGGTGGCCGCGCTGACCCGTTCCCGATGCTCCTCCATGGAGAGCTCGCCGTCGGTCAGGGCGTTGTCGAGAATCCTGCAGGCGTCCTGCCGATTGATGTCTTTGGCGCGGGTGCTTGCCGCCACCCCGCCGCCCAGCGACGTCCCGAGCCATCTCGCCACGGGGATGATCGTAGAGTCCGGGCCTGGTCCGGCACAGAATGCGCCCGCCTTTACTCGGCTCGGGCCGCCACAGCTTTGGTTGCGTATCGGTGGTCCGGATGGCGACGTACTCTGGTGGGCGTGCGACTGCAGCGACAAGTGGTGGACTACGCGCTCCGGCGGCGAGCACTGCTGGCCGAGGTGTACTCGGGCCGCACGGGCGTGTCCGAAGTGTGTGACGCGAACCCTTATCTGCTGCGCGCCGCCAAGTTTCACGGGAAACCGAGTCAGGTCATGTGCCCGATCTGCCGTAAGGAGCAGCTGACACTGGTGTCGTGGGTGTTCGGCGAACACCTCGGCCCGGTATCGGGCTCGGCACGTACGGCCGAAGAGTTGGTTTTGCTGGCGAGTCGCTTCGAGGAGTTCGCTGTCCACGTGGTGGAGGTATGCCGGACCTGCGAGTGGAATCATCTGGTCAAGTCGTACGTGCTCGGAGCGGCGCGCCCACCCAAGGGCACCCGCGGTACGCGGACGGCGCGAAACGGCGCGCGCACGGCCATTGAATAACGACGGACCCCACAACCAGTCGTCCGGCGACGCGGATGGGTCGGCGACTGAGCGGGTGGGAAAACATGGAAGCGGCGAGCGCCCGCGTGGCGCGCCGTCGGCGGCCGGCCAACGCCGTGGCGTTCCGCCCGATGACCGGCTGACCACGATTCTTCCGCCGGTTGTCGATGACCGGTCGCCCCGGCGGCCCGATCCCCGCATCGAGGAAGTCAAAGCCGCGCTGGACAGCCCTTCGTCTACTCCCATGCAGCGTGATGCGCTCGAGGAGGTCAAGGCGGCGCTGGACAGCCGAACGTCGCCGCGCCGGGACCGGCCGAAGGCGGGAGGCCGTCCGCCGGAAGGGCCGCCACCGCCGCCCGGGCCGGGGGGTCGCCGCGGTGGCCCGGACGGCTTCGGGCCCCGGCCGCCGCGTGACGTCCACTGGACCCAGCAGATCAACTGGTTGTGGGTGCGGCGAGCGGCCTACCTGTCGGCGGCGGTGCTCGTGCTGTTGCCGATCGTCACGTTCACCATGGCGTATTTCATCGTCGATATCCCGAAGCCGGGCGATTTGCGCACCAACCAGGTCTCCACCATCCTGGCCAGCGACGGGTCAGAGATCGCCAAAATCATTCCGCCCGAAGGCAATCGGGTTGACGTCAACATCAACCAGGTGCCGGTTCACGTGCGCCAGGCGGTGATCGCCGCCGAAGACCGCAATTTCTACTCGAACCCGGGGTTCGACTTCAGCGGCTTCGCCCGGGCGGTGAACAACAACCTCTTCGGCAACGGTGACCTGCAGGGCGGGTCGACCATCACCCAGCAATACGTGAAGAACGCGCTGGTCGGCTCGGCTCAACACGGCGTCAGCGGCCTGATGCGCAAGGCCAAGGAACTGGTGATCGCCACCAAGATGTCGGGGGAGTGGTCGAAAGACGATGTGCTGCAGGCCTACCTGAACATCATCTACTTCGGCCGGGGTGCCTACGGCATCTCCGCCGCCGCCAAGGCTTACTTCAACAAGCCCGTCGACCAGTTGACCGTCTCGGAGGGAGCGTTGCTGGCGGCGCTGATCCGGCGGCCGTCGTCGCTGGACCCGGCCGTCGATCCGCAGGGCGCCCGGGCTCGCTGGAGCTGGGTGCTCGACGGCATGGTGGAGACCAAGGCGCTGTCGCCCGGTGACCGTGCCGCGCAGGAGTTCCCGCAGACGGTGCCGCCCGACCAAGCCCGCGCGGAGAACCAGACGACGGGACCCGACGGGCTGATCGAGCGCCAGGTGACCAAAGAGTTGATGGAGCTCTTCAACATCGACGAGCGGACTCTGAACACCCAGGGCCTCCAGGTCACCACTACCATCGACCCGAAAGCCCAGCAGGCCGCCGAGAAGGCGGTATCGAAATACCTTGACGGGCAAGACCCCGACATGCGGTCGGCCGTGGTGTCGATCGACCCGCACGACGGCGCGATACGCGCGTACTACGGCGGTACGGACGCCAACGGTTTCGACTTCGCGCAGGCCGGGCTGCAGACCGGTTCGTCGTTCAAGGTGTTCGCACTCGTGGCCGCGCTCGAGCAGGGGATCGGTCTGGGTTACCAGGTCGACAGTTCGCCGCTGACCGTCGACGGCATCAAGATCACGAACGTCGAGGGCGAGGGCTGCGGAACGTGCAATATCGCTCAGGCGCTCAAGCAATCGCTGAACACCTCTTACTACCGGCTGATGCTCAAGCTCAAGGGCGGCCCGCAGGCCGTCGCGGACGCCGCGCACCAGGCCGGCATCGCTACCAGCTTCCCCGGCGTGGACCACACGCTGTCCGAGGACGGCAAAGGCGGGCCGCCCAACAACGGAATTGTGCTGGGGCAGTACCAGACCCGGGTGATCGACATGGCCTCGGCATACGCCACGCTGGCCGCCTCGGGCATCTACCACCGGCCGCATTTCGTGCAGAAGGTCGTCAACTCCGAGGGCCAGGTGCTCTTCGACGCGAGCAAGTCCGACAACAATGGCGAGCAGCGCATCCCCAAGGCCGTGGCCGACAACGTCACCGCGGCCATGGAGCCGATCGCGAGCTATTCGCGCGGCCACTCCTTGTCCGGCGGCAGGCCGTCAGCGGCCAAGACGGGCACCACGCAGCTGGGTGACACCACCGCCGACAAGGACGCCTGGATGGTCGGATACACGCCGTCGCTGTCTACGGCCGTGTGGGTGGGCACCGCGAAAGGCGACGTACCACTCGTAACCGCCTCGGGCGCACCGGTTTACGGCTCGGGGCTGCCATCGGACATCTGGAAGTCCACCATGGACGGCGCCTTGAAGGGCACCTCCAGTGAATCGTTCCCCAAGCCGACGGAGATCGGTGGCTATGCCGGCGTCCCGGCGCCCCCGCCCCCACCGCCGCCCTCCGTGACGGTCATTCAGCCCACCGTCGAAGTGGCGCCCGGCATCACGATCCCGATCGGCCCGCCCACGACGGTCACTGTTGGGCCGGCACCGCCGGGCGGCGGCCCCGGTGGTCAAGAGCCGGGTGTGCCGCCGGGCGGCCCCCAAGCTCCCCCGCCGCCTGGCCAGCCGCCGCCGTGACCGAGGCTGAGCAACGCAGCACCGCCATTTCTCCGGAGCCGCTGGCCGGCGATCTGCGTAGCGTCGACAACCGCGACTGCCCGAGCCGCAACGACTCGTTGGGCGCCGCCCTGGCGGAAGCCGCCGGTGGGCCGGTGGGCAGACACGCGCTGATCGGGCGCGCCCGGGTGATGACGCCACTGCGGGTGATGTTCCTGATGGGACTGGTATTCCTGGCGCTCGGCTGGTCGACGAAGGCGGCCTGCCTGCAGAGCACCGGCACCGGCACCGGGGATCAGCGGGTAGCCAACTGGGAGAACCAACGCGCGTACTACGAGTTGTGCTACTCCGATACCGTTCCGCTATACGGCGCGGAGTTGTTGAGCCAGGGCAAGTTTCCGTACAAGTCGAGCTGGGTCGAGACCGACGGCAGCGGCACCCCGCAGACGCGCTACGACGGCCGGCCGGCGGTGCGCTACATGGAGTATCCGGTGCTGACCGGGATGTATCAGTACGTGTCGATGGCGCTGGCGAAAACTTATACCGCGCTGAGCAAGCTGGGTCCGCTGCCGGTGGTCGCCGAGGTGGTGATGTTCTTCAACGTCGCGGCGTTCGGTCTGGCGCTGGCCTGGCTCGGCACCGTCTGGGCGACCGCCGGGCTGGCAGGGCGCCGGATATGGGATGCGGCGCTGGTGGCCGCGTCGCCGCTGCTGATCTTCCAGATCTTTACCAATTTCGACGCGCTGGCAACGGCATTCGCGATGGCCGGGCTGCTGGCATGGGCGCGGCGCAAACCGGTGCTGGCCGGCGTGCTGATCGGATTGGGCGCCGCCGCCAAGCTGTATCCGTTGTTGTTCCTCGGTCCCATGGTGGTCCTGGCGATCCGGGCCGGGCGCTTTCGCGCTCTGGCTCGCACCGCGGGAACTACCGCGGTGACATGGCTGCTGGTGAACCTGCCGGTGTTGGTGCTGTTTCCGCGCGGGTGGTCGGAATTCTTCCGGCTCAACACCCGACGCGGCGACGACATGGATTCGCTCTATAACGTGGTGAAATCCTTCACCGGCTGGCACGGATTCGATGCCAAGCTGGGTTTTTGGGAGCCGCCCACCGTGCTGAACGCCGTGGTCACGGTGCTGTTCGCAATCGGTTGTGCGGCAATCGCATACGTCGTGCTGACCGCTCCGAAGCGGCCCCGGCTGGCGCAGCTGCTGTTTTTGGTGGTGGCGGTTTTTCTGTTGACCAACAAGGTGTGGAGCCCACAGTTCTCGCTCTGGCTGGTTCCGCTGGCGGTGCTGGCTTTGCCGCATCGCCGGATCCTGCTGGCGTGGATGACCATCGATGCGGTGGTGTGGGTGCCGCGGATGTACTACCTATATGGCAATCCAAACCGCTCGCTGCCGGAGCAGTTCTTCACCACGACGGTGTTGTTGCGCGACATCGCCGTGATCGGGTTGTGCGCGTTGGTTATCCGCCAGATCTACCGGCCCGACGAGGACTTGGTGCGCTGGAACGGCCGGGTGGATGACCCGTCGGGCGGGCCTTTCGACCGTGCGGCCGACGCCCCGCCCCGGTGGCTGCCGGACTGGCTACGACCGGCCGGCATGCGCCGCGCCACGGCGCCCGCGATCGAGTCGCCTGTGCCGGCCGGAGCGGCGCCTTGACTGTGGTCGCCGTCCCGCTGTTTCCCCGGGTGACCGCGCTCGACGCGGTGGGGCCCTACGAAGTGCTGCAACGCATCCCGTCGATCGAGGTGGTGTTCATCGGTCACCAACGCGGCGAGGTGCGGACGGAAAACGGGATGCTCGGGCTGAGCTGCGACGCGAGATTCGACGAGATCACCTCGCCGGACGTGGTGCTGTTCCCCGGCGGAATCGGCACGCGCCAGCTGATCCACGACGGCACCATCCGCGAATGGCTGCAAGCGGTGCACCCGACCACGACCTTCACCACGTCGGTGTGCACCGGCGCGCTGCTGTTGGCCGCCGCGGGCCTGCTTGACGGGCTCACCGCCACGACCCACTGGCGCGCCAGGGACCTGCTCAACCAGCTGGGCGCCCGGTACGTGCCGGACCGGGTTGTCGAGCACCTGCCGCAGCGGATCATCACCGCCGCGGGGGTGTCCAGCGGGATCGACATGGCCTTACGGCTGGTCGAGCTCCTGGTCGACCGCCAGGCCGCGCAGGCCGCTCAGCTGCTCATCGAATACGACCCGCAGCCGCCGTTCGATTCGGGCGCGCTGGCCAAGGCCGATCATGCGACGGTGGACCGGGCCACCGAATACTTGGACGCGCGGCAATAGCCGGATTGCCCGAGCGGGGGGATCCGTCGCGATTTTGGAGGCCAACCCACCCATCCGGTAGCCTGATGCGGTTGCCGACGCAGGCGACTCTCCTGCCACGGAACGACCGTGGCCGTACAGACCAGAGGAGGTGGTGAGGTTTCCATGCGTCCATACGAAATCATGGTCATTCTTGACCCCACGCTCGACGAGCGCACTGTTGCTCCATCCTTGGAGACGTTCCTTAACGTCGTCCGTAAGGACGGCGGATCCGTCGACAAGGTCGACATCTGGGGCAAGCGCCGGCTGGCCTACGAGATCGCCAAGCACGCCGAAGGCATCTATGTCGTCGTCGACCTGAAGGCGGAGCCGGCGACGGTCTCCGAGCTCGACCGCCAGCTGAGCCTCAACGAGTCGGTCTTGCGCACCAAGGTGATGCGCACCGACAAGCACTAACACCCGTGGCCGAGTCGTGGGCCCACCGTCGGTGGACTTGCGTAGGCTCAGCCAGGACACGTGCCATTTACCGTCGGAGAAGCGAGTAGCAGGGCGGAACGAGGAGGAAATTGTGGCTGGTGACACCACTATCACCGTTGTCGGAAACCTGACCGCCGACCCCGAACTGCGGTTCACCCCGTCCGGTGCCGCCGTCGCGAATTTCACCGTGGCGTCCACGCCCCGGATCTTTGACCGCCAGAGTTCGGAATGGAAAGACGGTGAGGCGCTGTTCTTGCGGTGCAACATCTGGCGCGAGGCTGCCGAGAACGTCGCCGAGAGCCTCACCCGTGGCTCACGGGTGATCGTCACCGGCCGACTCAAGCAGCGGTCCTTCGAGACGCGCGAAGGCGAGAAGCGCACCGTCTTCGAGGTCGAGGTCGACGAGATCGGGCCCTCGCTGCGGTATGCCACGGCCAAGGTCAACAAGGCCAGTCGCAGCGGCGGCGGTGGCGGTGGTGGCGGCTTCGGCGGTGGCGGCGGATCCCGTCAGGGATCGGCGCCGGCGAGCAGCGCACCCGCCGACGACCCGTGGGGCAGCGCCCCGGCATCCGGGTCCTTCGGCGGCGGCGACGACGAACCGCCGTTCTAAGAACTTCAACAGTAAGAAACGGAAAGAAAGACAGTCATGGCTAAGTCCAGCAAGCGGCGTCCGGCTCCGGAAAAGCCGGTCAAGACGCGGAAGTGTGTCTTCTGCTCGAAAAAGGGGCAAGCGATCGATTACAAGGACACCGCATTGCTGCGCACCTATATCAGTGAGCGCGGCAAGATCCGGGCGCGGCGCGTCACCGGCAACTGCGTGCAGCACCAGCGTGACATCGCGATCGCGGTCAAGAATGCCCGCGAGGTGGCTTTGCTGCCCTTCACGTCCTCGGCGCGATAACCGCCGAACCCGAAGCGAAAGTACGAACACGATGAAGCTGATTCTGACGGCCGACGTCGACCACCTCGGTACCGTCGGCGACACGGTCGAGGTCAAGGACGGCTATGGCCGCAACTTCCTGCTCCCGCGCGGTCTGGCGATCGTCGCCTCGCGCGGTGCGCAGAAGCAGGCCGACGAGATCCGCCGCTCCCGCGAAGGCAAGGCGGTCCGCGACCTCGGGCACGCCAACGAACTCAAGACCGCGATCGAGGCGCTGGGCCCCGTCCAACTGCCGGTCCGGACCGCGGCCGATTCCGGGAAGCTGTTCGGCTCGGTGACGTCCGGTGACGTCGTCGCGGCCATCAAGCAGGCCGGCGGACCCAACCTGGACAAACGAATCGTGCGGTTACCCAAGTCGCACATCAAGGCGGTCGGCACCCACCCGGTGTCGGTGCACCTGCATCCCGAGGTCAACGTCGAGATCGCCCTCGAAGTCGTCGCGGAGAGCTAAGCCTCCCACGTTTGCTCAGTCCCGGCGGCGGCCATCATCGCCCCCCCCCGGGCTCAGTTGTGCTGCGGTCACGCCGCCTGGCGTCAGGGCGGATGGTCGCGGACGCGCGTCCTAGCGAACTATCGCCACGGGGTGTTCGGCGGACCCTATTTACCCTGCCGTAACGCTGCGAAAATATGGCCGAAAGCCAACACGCCCGGCGCAGTAACCTGCGACGACACGCCGTAGAGATTCTTGTCCACACGATTTTCATCGCGTTACATGGCCCTTAACAGCACCGATGTCAGAGCCCCTTGAGTTCATACACAGGTTCTCCACACCCCACTCAACACAGGTGTCGAAGGATATGCACACACGATGCACAGGTTCATGAACAGCGGCCCTTTTACCTACTAGCTAGCAACGTCTAACGTCGTCCCGGCGCGAGGCGTGCGAGTGCTGTGGGGCGAAAGTGTCGGCTCCTTGACTTACGCTGACGAGAGCGGTTTTCGAATGTACGTTCGGATGCGTGGGAGGGGAGGAGGGATCCATGGCGGTCGTCGATGACTTGGCGTCGGGCATGGATTCGTCGGCGCCCAGTGAGGACTTCGGCCGTCAGCCACCGCAGGATCTCGCGGCGGAGCAGGCGGTGCTGGGCGGCATGCTGCTGAGCAAGGACGCCATCGCCGATGTGCTGGAACGGTTGCGGCCCGGCGACTTCTATCGCCCCGCGCATCAGAACGTCTACGACGCCATCTTGGACCTATACGGCCGCGGCGAGCCGGCCGACGCGGTGACGGTGGCCGCCGAACTGGACCGCCGGGGGATGCTGCGCCGCATCGGCGGGGCGCCATACCTGCACACCCTGATCTCGACCGTGCCCACGGCCGCCAACGCGGGCTACTACGCGACCATCGTGGCCGAGAAGGCGCTCCTGCGCCGGCTGGTGGAGGCCGGCACGCGCGTCGTGCAGTACGGCTACGCCGGGGCCGAGGGCGCCGACGTGGCCGAGGTCGTCGATCGCGCGCAGGCGGAGATCTACGAGGTTGCCGATCGGCGCACGACGGAGGATTTCGTCCCGCTGGAGGATCTGCTGCAGCCGACGATGGACGAGATCGACGCCATCGCTTCCAACGGCGGCGTGGCGCGTGGGGTGCCGACCGGATTCACCGAACTCGACGAGGTGACCAACGGTCTGCATGCCGGGCAGATGATCATCGTCGCGGCTCGTCCCGGGGTGGGCAAAAGCACGCTTGGACTGGATTTTTTGCGGTCCTGCTCGATCAAGCACCGGTTGGCCAGCGTTATTTTCTCGCTGGAGATGAGCAAGTCCGAGATCGTCATGCGGCTGTTGTCGGCGGAAGCGAAAATCAAACTCTCCGATATGCGTTCCGGGCGCATGAGCGACGACGACTGGACGCGGCTGGCACGGCGGATGAGCGAGATCAGCGAGGCGCCACTGTATATCGATGACTCGCCGAACCTGACGATGATGGAGATCCGGGCGAAGGCGCGCCGGCTGAAGCAGAAGGCCGACTTGCGTCTGGTCGTGGTCGATTATCTGCAGCTGATGTCGTCGGGAAAGAAGGTTGAGTCGCGGCAGCTGGAAGTCTCGGAATTCTCGCGCCAACTCAAACTGTTGGCCAAGGAGCTCGAGGTCCCCGTTGTCGCGATCAGCCAGCTCAACCGCGGCCCCGAGCAGCGCACCGACAAGAAGCCGATGCTGTCCGACCTTCGTGAGTCGGGATCGCTGGAGCAGGACGCCGACATGGTTATCCTGTTGAACCGCCCGGACGCGTTCGAGCGCGACGATCCGCGCGGAGGAGAGGCGGATTTCATTCTCGCCAAACACCGTAACGGCCCGACCAAGACCGTCACGGTCGCGCACCAGCTGCACTTGTCGCGGTTCTCCAACATGGCGCGGTGACGCGCAGTCACTCGAGTACACCATCTCGTCGAAACGACTGCGGGAGAGCAAATCTCGTTATCCCGGTACACGCTCACGGCTAAAGCCACCCGTGCACCGCGCCGGACCCCAACGTGGTGGCCTTCGTCGCTGCCCCCCGCGCCGCGGGGCGGCCATTCAGCGGAAGCGGATGTTCAACGTCGCCAAACCGAAGATCTTCCGGCCACCTGATTTAGCGCCGACGATGATCACACCGGCGCGGGCCGCCGGGTCCAACGACTTAATCCGGCCGCTGTACTCGATGTCTGCACCGCCCGCGGCCGACACGATTGCGGGCTGCGACAAGCGCACTGCATAGCGGGTAACCGCACCGGGGTCGCCCGACCATGCGGAGGCAAACGCGGCACCCAAACCCATGGTGAGCATGCCGTGGGCGATCACGTCGGGCTGCCCCGCCAGTTTGGCGACGTTCTCGTCCCAGTGCAGCGGGTTGGCGTCGCCGGCCACGCCGGCATAGTTCACCAGGTCGCCGCGCGACAGTCGGGCGTGGTGCACCGGCAGCTCATCGCCGACCTTCAGGTCATCGAAGGAGAGCGTGCCCGGGACGCGTTGCGTGCCACCTTGGGCTATCCGCACGTCGGCCTCGGGACGTTCCGTTTTGCGGTATGCGGCTTCGGAGGTATCGATTCCGGCGAGATTCACGTCGTGCATCACGACGTTCTCCGCGGCACTCAGCATCGCTGGATCGACATCGTCCGCGGTGACACCGACGACGGTGGTGTGCATGGTGTGCACCCGTTCGCCGGCCGAGTCCGTGAAGGTGTTGGTCACGGTGATCAAATCCCTGCCCGCGATTCTGCGCACCGATGACAGCTCAACGTCAGTGTGCAGTTCATCGCCGGCCACGATCGGCCGATGCTGCTCGAAGACTTCT
>NZ_LZIE01000041.1:0-50715 GCF_001667155.1 Mycobacterium sp. 852002-53434_SCH5985345 | reverse complement strand
GCCGGTGCCGACGAACTGGGCCCAGGCCAGCCCGAACGCGATCAACAGGATGTCCTGCACGCCCGCGTGGAACGCCGCGGGCACCTCGCCCAGCAACAACCGGGTGGTGTCGGCGTCGAGCGACGCCGAGAGCTGACCCGCGCTGACGTAGGTGTCGATGTCGGGCCGCACCGCCGGCAAGGGCGCCGGCGTCGACGCGATCTGCCGCCAGGCCTCCGCCTGGTCCACGACCTCCGGCCGGCGCGCGTGCTCCGCCAACAGCGACGACCACCGGGCGAACGACATCCCGCCCACCGGCAACGCCACCGGCTGACCGCTGTGGTGCTGAGCCCACGCAATGTTCAAGTCTTCCAACAGGATTCGCCACGACACGCCGTCGACGGCCAGGTGGTGAATGATCAACGCCAGCTGGCCCGTGGAGGGCACCCACACCGCGCGCAGCATCGCGCCGCTGGCCGGGTTCAGCTGCGAGACCGCCGTCGACAGCGCCGCGTCGGACAACGTCTCCACGGTGTGCAAACACCCGGCGGCATCCACCACGCCGACCTCGGGCACCCGCAGCGACCAGTCCCCCGCGCCGTCGTCGTCGACCCGCAGCCGCAACATGGCGTGCCGGTCCAGCAAAGCCTGCAGCACCAGCACCACGTCGGCTTCGCTCACTCCCGCCGGGGCCTGCACCACCATGGTCTGGTTGAACTGCTCGACCGGACCGTCGACGCTCTCCAGCCAGCGCATGATCGGGGTCGCGACCACTTCGCCGATGCCCTCGTCGACGACGTCGTCATCGGTGGCCACGCCGGCCACCCGGGCCAGCCGGGCCACCGTCTGCTCGACGAAGATGTCGCGCGGGCGGCAGACCACGCCGGCCGCCCTGGCGCGGGCGACGACCTGCATCGACAGGATGCTGTCACCGCCGAGGTCGAAGAACGAGTCGTCGACCCCGACGCGCTCCACACCCAAGACCTGGGCGTAGATGCCGGCCAAGATCTCCTCGACGGCGGTGCTCGGCGCGCGGTAGTGATCGGCATCGGAGTATTCGGGTGCCGGCAGGGCGCGGGTGTCGAGTTTGCCGTTGACCGTCAGCGGCAGCGCCTCGAGCACCACGACCGCGGTGGGCACCATGTAGGTCGGCAGCCGCTCGCCGAGCTGGTTGCGGATCTCGGCCGGATCGGCGGTCCCGGTCACGTAGCCCACCAGGCGCTTGTCGCCGGGGCGGTCCTCGCGGGCGATCACCGCCGCCTCGTTGACCCCGTCCAGCGCCGCCAGCGCGGCATGCACCTCGCCGAGCTCGATGCGGTATCCGCGGATCTTGACCTGCTCGTCGGCGCGGCCCATGTACTGCAGCTGGCCATCGGCGCCCCAGCGGACCAGGTCGCCGGTGCGGTACATGCGTTGTCCAGGCGCCCCGGCTGAGCCGAACGGGCACGCCACGAACCGCGTCGCCGAGAGCCCCGGCCGGCCCACATACCCATGCGCCAGACCGCGCCCGGCCACGTACAGCTCACCGACCACGCCCTCGGGCACCGGCCGCAACCACCCGTCCAGCACGAAAAAGCCAAGATGCGCCAGCGGCAAGCCGATCGGGCTGGCGTTGGTGTCGACATCACCGTCGACGATCTCGCGGAACGAGGCGTGCACCGTGGTCTCGGTGATCCCATACATGTTGATCAACCGCGGCAGACCCGGGTGGTTGTGCAACCACTTGCCCAACCGATGCGGCTCGAGCGCCTCACCACCGAACACCACCGTCTGCAGCTTGAGCTGTTGACCCAGCTCGGGGGCGAGCGAATCCGCGGTCTGCAGCGCATAGAACGCCGACGGCGTCTGGCTGAGCACGCTGACCTGTTCGCGAACCAGCATGGCGTGCAACTCTTCGGGTGAACGGACCACACTGTCGGGCACCATGACCAGCCGGCCGCCGTACAACAGCGACCCGAAGATCTCCCACACCGAGAAGTCGAACGCCAGCGAATGGCACTGCGTCCACACCTGCCCGAGTGCCAGCTGCGCGTCCAGCGACTCCAACAACTGGGTGACGTTGCGGTGCGGCACCGCCACACCCTTCGGGGTGCCGGTCGTACCGGACGTATAGATGATGTAGGCGATGTTCTCCGCGGACGGCGCGGGCAGCCCATCGCTGGATTGGGTCGCGACGGCCGGGTCGTCGAATTCGATGATCTCCAGGCCCGACCCGTCCAGCCGCGATCGCACGTCCGCGGTGGTGACGGCCGCGATCGGCGCGGCGTCGCCAAGCACGAACTCGATCCGCGCCGCCGGCACCGTCGGGTCGACCGGCAGGTAGGCCGCCCCGGTCTTGAGCACCGACAAAATCGCCACCACGGCCTCGGCCGTCCGCGGGAACAGCACCGCGACGCGCTCCCCCGGCCCGGCGCCCCGGCTCACCAGCAGGTGCGCCAGCCGGTTAGCGGACTCTTCGACCTCGCCGTACGTCCACGAACGGTCGCCGTCGGTGATGGCCACTGCCTCCGGGGCGCGCGCGGCCTGGGCGGCGAACAGCTCCGGAATCGAGGCCAGCTTCCGCGCCGTCTCGGTCAGCACCGCCCGGTTGCCCCACTCGTCGAGCCGGCCGTGCTCGGCGGCGTCGAGCAGGTCGATCGAGGACAGGCGGCGGGAGGGATCGGCGGTCATGGCCACCATCACCTGCTGCAAGCGCTCGATCAGCGTGTCGATGGCGGCGGCGCTGAACACCTCGGTGTCGAACTCGACGCGAAGGCTCAGTTCGTGGCCCGGCGAGGCCACAACGGACAGCGGGTAGTGGTTGTACTCCCGGCTGCTGAAATCGGTGACGGCCAATTCGTGGACGCCCAACAGCGCGCCCGCGTCGATCGGATAGTTCTCGTAGAGGAACAGGGTGTCGAACAACTGGTCGTGACCGGTGACGCGGTGAATCTCGGGCAGCGCCAGGTGCTCGTAGTCGACGGTGTCGTTGTGCAGGCGTTGCAACTGGTCCAGCAGTTCGGCGACGGTGGTTGTCGGGGTGACGGTCGCGCGCACCGGCACCGTGTTGATCAGCAGGCCGACCATCGCGTCCGCGCCGGCCAATTCGTGGGGCCGCCCCGAAACCGCGGTGCCGAAGGCCACATCGTGCTGCCCGGTCAGCCAGGTCAGCAGCTGGGTCCACGCGCCCTGCAACACGGTGCTGATGGTGGTGCGGCACGAGCGCGCCAGCTCGCCCAGCGCCTTCGTGGTCTCGGCGGGCACATGGAACGCGGCGACGCCGCGCCGCCCGATGTGTCCGAGGGGGCCGACGAGGGTGGGGGTCTCGAAGCCGGCCAGCACCTGCGCCCATGCCGCTTGCGCGGCGGCGCGGTCCTGATTGGTCAGCCAGGTGACGAAGCTGCGGTACGACGGGGCGGCGGGAAGCCGCTCCCCGTAGTAGCTGGCGAAGACCTCCTGCAGCAGGACCGGCAGCGACCAGCCGTCCACCACGATGTGGTGAATGGTCAGCACGAACCGGTGCCGGTCGGGCGCCGTACGGATCAGCGCGGCCCGGAACGACGGCTTCTCAGCGAGGTCACACACCGCGGCGCGCTCGTCGGCGGCCAGCCGCTCGACCTCGTCATCGACGTTGCCGTCGTCGAGTTCCACGTACCGCCAGGCCATCTGCGGATCGGCAGGGATGACCTGCACCGGCTCGCCGAAATCCTCCGAGAACCGGGCGACCAGGTTGGGGTGCCGCTTGACGGCGGTGTGCACCGCCTCGCGCAGGCGCGCCGCGTCGAGTGCGCCGCGGACGGTGATGCCGAGCTGCACCGCATACAGGTCGTCCATATCCTGCGCGAAGGCGGTGTGGAACAGCAGTCCCTGCTGCACCGGGGTCAGCGGCAGCACGTCGGCGACGCTGCCTTGCCGGCAGAGCTCGTCGATCTGCTGCTGGCTGAGCTGCGCGGGGGCGATGTCCGACGGGGTCAACCCACCGCCGCCGGCCTTGACGTGCGCGCAGATCCCGGCCAGCGCCTCAAACCACAACTGGCTCAACCGGTTAACGCGCTCGTGGTCCAGCGCCGACGGGGCCCACGTCCAGTTGGCCTGCAGGTGCGGGCCGGCCTCGGTGTCCATGGTGCCGGCGTTGACTTCCACCGTGTGCGCCAGCGGCATGGGCACCGCGGTGGCCACGGCCGCAACGGCCAGGCTGTCGTGGCTGACCCGCCAAAAGTCGTCGGACAGGTCGGCGCCCGCGCCGAGCCGCCCCAGATAGTTGAACCCGATCACCGGGTCCGCCCCGTCCAGGTCCACCTCGGCGTTCAGGTAGCGCAGCAAGCCGTAGGTCAGCCCGTCGGGCAGGGCGCGCAGCTGTTCCTTGGCGTCCTTGATCACCGCGCCCAGCGCGGCCTCGCCGGCCACCACCTGCGACCAGCTCAGCCGGCGGCTCTTGAGCGCCACCGGGTATTTGGTGGTGAACCAGCCGACGGTGCGCGACAGATCCACCCGGGGAGCCAGTTCTTCCTGGCGTCCATGGCCCTCCACGTCGATGGCGATCGGCGCCGCGCCCGTACCCAGGAATTCCGCGAACGCCAGCCCGAAGGCGATCAACAAGATGTCGCCCACGCCGGCGTGGAACGCGGCCGGCACCTCGCCGAGCAGCAGTCGGGTCGTGTCGACGTCCAGCGACACGGAGAGCTGGCCTGCCGTCACATAGGTGTCGACATCGGGTTGCGCCGCGGGCAACGCCGCCGGGGTGGCCGCCACCTGTCGCCATTCGTCCGCCCGGGCCACCACGTCGGCGCGCTGGGCGTACTCCTCCAGAAGCGACGACCACCGGGCGAACGACGTGCCCGGTGCCAGCAAGGTTATCGGCTGCCCGCTGTGATGCTGCGCCCAGGCGATGTTGAAGTCTTCCAACAGGATTCGCCACGACACACCGTCGACTGCGAGGTGGTGGATGATCAGGGCCAGCTGGCCCGTCGGCGCGGCCCACGCCGCGCTGACCATCACCCCGGCGGCCGGGTTCAACCGCGACCGCGCCTCCGCCAATGTCTCTTCGGACAGCGTCTCGACGGCGTGCACGCAGCCGCGCGCGTCCACCGCACCGACCTCGGGCACGTGCAGCGACCAGCCGCCCGCACCGTCGTCGTCGGCGCGCAGCCGCAGCGCGGCGTGGCGATCCAGCAGGGCCTGCAGCACCGCCACCACGTCGGCCTCGCCTGCCCCGGCCGGCGCCTGCACCACCATGGTCTGGTTGAACTGTTCGATCGGCCCGTCGATGGTCTGCAGCCAGCGCATGATCGGGGTGGCCACCACCGGCCCGACGCCGTCGTCGGCGACACCGCCCGCGCCGTCGGCCGCCACCTCGGCCACCCGGGCCAGCCGGGCCACCGACTGCTCGACGAACACGTCGCGCGGCCGGAACAGGATCCCCGCCGCACGGGCGCGGGCCACCACCTGCATGGACAGGATGCTGTCGCCACCGAGGTCGAAGAAGGAAGCGTCGACACCGACCCGCTCCAGGCCCAGCACCTGGGCGTAGATGTCGGCGAGGATCTCCTCGACTGCGTCGCCGGGGGCGCGGTATTCGGCGGTGGCGTATTCGGGTGCCGGCAGGGCTCGCTTGTCGAGTTTGCCGTTGCCCGTCAGGGGCAGCGCCTCGAGCACCACCACCGCGGCGGGCACCATGTACGGCGGGAGGCGATCGGCCAGCGCGGCTCGGATCGCGGCCGGATCGGCCGTGCCGGTGATGTATCCGACCAGGCGCTTGTCGCCGGGGCGGTCCTCGCGCGCGATCACGGCGGCGTTTTCCACCCCGTCGAGGCCCTTGAGCACCGACTGGATTTCGCCGAGCTCGATGCGGTAGCCGCGGATCTTGACCTGCTCGTCGGAGCGGCCGAAGTATTGCAGCTGCCCGTCCTCGCCCCAGCAGACCAGGTCACCGGTGCGGTACATCCGGGCTCCGGGGCCACCGAAGGGGTTGGCCACGAACCGGGATGCAGTCAACCCGGCGCGGCGCACGTATCCGCAGCCGACGCCGCGACCGGCCAGGTACAGCTCACCGACCACACCGGCGGGCACCGGCTGTAACCACTTGTCGAGCACGAACATTGCCGCGCCGGCGATCGGCGAACCGATCGGCACCACAGCGGATCCGGGGGTCAACGGCTTGCTGATCGACGCGCACACCGTGGTTTCCGTCGGACCGTAGGCGTCCAGCATCACCCGCCCGGGCGCCGCCCACCGATCCACCACGTCGGTCGGGCAGGCTTCGCCGGCCACCACCAAGGCGGTGGACTCCAGGCCGTCCGCGGGCAGCATCGCAACCGAGGACGGGGTCTGCGTGAGCACGCTGACCTTCTCCGCGACCAGCAGATCGTGGAGGTCTTCCGGCGAGCTCGCCACCGACTCGGGCACCACCAGCAGGCGTCTGCCCCGCAGCAGGGCGCCGAAGATCTCCCACACCGAGAAGTCGAACGCCGAGGAATGGCTTTGCGTCCACACCTGCCCCTTAGGCAGGCCGGCGTCGAGCGACTCGATCAGCCACGTGACGTTGAGATGAGGAATCGCAACGCCTTTGGGGGTCCCGGTGGTTCCGGAGGTGTAGATGATGTAGGCGATGTTGTCCGCGGCGGGCGCGGGCAGCGCGGTGTTGGGCTGAGCCTCGACCGCCGGGTCGTGCACGTCGACGACCAACAGGTCGCGCCCGTCCAGGCGCGAGCGCAGGTCCGCCGTAGTGATCACCGCGCTCGGTCCCGCGTCGGCAAGCACGAATTCCATGCGCGCCGCCGAGTGCGCCGGATCGATCGGCACGTAGGCAGCACCGGTTTTCAGCACCGCGAGCATGGCCACGATCGCGTCGACGCAGCGGGGGAACATGACTGCGACGCAGTCACCCGGACCCACGCCATGACCGGCAAGCAGGTGGGCCAGCCGGTTGGAGGCCTCGTCGAGTTCGGCGTAGGTCAACGACTTGGCGGCACAGGTAACCGCCAGGGCCTCGGGCGCGCGCTGCACGTGTTCCGCGAAGGCCACCGGGATTGACGACGGGGTAGGCACCGGCGCCGTCAAGGCCGCCCGGTTGCTCCACTCGTCGATTTGGGCCGGCTCGTCGGCGGCCAGCAGATCGATCGAGGCCAGCCACCGCTCCGGGTCGGCGGTCATCTCCTCCAGCACCTGCTGCATGCGCGCCGCCAGGTCGGCGACGCCGAAGTCCGCGAACGGTTGCCCCGGCCCCGCGGTGCTGAGGAAGAGCTGGTCACCTGCGCCCATGAAGAACAAACTGAAGTGCCCCACGGGCCCGTGATTCGTGTACGACGCCGTGGCCGGGGAACCGGCCAGGTCCAGCGTCAGCCTCATCGGAAGGAAATTGATCCCGACCCGATTCGCCGCCTGCCGCAGACCGTCACTCTCCAGGGTGTGCACCGGGAATCGCTGGTGCTGCAACAACTCCCGGATTCGCGTGTCGACGTGTTTGCAGAAGTCGGCGACGGTGGCCGTCGGTGACGTGTTCAGCACCAGCGGCACCACCCCGGCGAACATCCCGGGAAGCGTCTTCGACTCCGGACGTACCCGCCGGCTCACCGGGAAGTCGAGCGCTACCTCAGGACCACTCCCCGACCACGCCCGCACCAAGAGCGCGCACGCCGCGGTGGTGACGGAGAACCGGCGGATGCCCAGCTTCTTGGACAGCTCCTTGATCCGGGTGGTGACGGACGGGTCCAACTGGACGGAAGCTGACGGCGAGTAGTGGTCTTTGCCGCTCGTGGTGTCGGCTGCGGGCCGATCGACCCATGCGGTTTCCGGCGGAAGGTTGCTGCTCCAATACGCCTGGTCGTCCAGATAATCGGGCGACGCTTCGTATTCCGACTCGATGTCGACCAAATCCTGCGCCGAACCGAAATAGGCATCGGGAATGGGTTTTCCGGCGACCATCGCCGAATAAATCGTCGAAACCCGACGGCATACCAGCGCCATGCCCAATCCATCGACTGCGATGTGGTGGCAGCAGCCGAACAAATAGAACTCGGCGGCCTGTGTCTGGAATAACACGAATTTGAACAGCTGGCCGTTCAATGCCATCGGCGTGCGCTGGATCGACGAGGACATCGTACGGGCTTCCCCCACCGGGTCGGGCGAGGAAGTCAGGTCATGGAAGTCGAGCTCGAAGTCCGGGTAGTCGATCGGCTTCTGCACAACCTGGCCGTCGACCTCGAAGAACGACACCCTGCCGGCCTCGGCCTCGGCAACGGCCTGACGGAGGGCGCGCTCGAGGGCCTCCCGATCCAGTGCGCCCTCGATTTTTATCAAGAGCCCGAGCTGCCACTCCGTGCCGACGTAGCCCGTTTCCTGCGAAAGCCAGATGTCCAGCTGTCCGCGCGTCAGCGGAAGTGCGCGATCACCAACTCCCATCGACTCCCCCAAAGCTCCACCCGCCCCATACCCCGACTCGTTACTGGTCAAAACCCCGACCCGTTGCGAGCTTGTCGCGCAGACTCTTTGGCCGAATGTCGGGCCAATTCTGTTCGATGTACTCCAAGCACGCAGCGCGGTCCGCCTCGCCGTACACCACTCGCCAGCCAGCTGGAACATCGGCGAAGGCCGGCCACAGGCTGTGCTGCTCTTCGTCGTTCACTAAGACGAAAAAACTGCCGTTGTCGTCGTCGAATGGGTTGATGCTCACGGTTCTCCAGGATGTCTAGTTGACACAAGTGGAACGGTTCCAAACCCTACTGGAGGCACCATCGTGCGTCCGAGGTTTGGACAAAGTTCCCGGTGTGACCTGACAGGCTCTTAATGCAGCCTAAGAATTGGGCTGGTGCGGGGCTGCACAGCTGCCGCCGTTGGCTGCTGTGACCTGCAACAATGGCTCACCGGGGAGGTTCGCGATCGCGCGTGGTCTGCCTGCTAGGACGATGGAATTTTGGGTGGTTGTCATCGCCTAGGGTACCGACCCCGAAGCCGGCGCGAAAATCACCGCGCGGCGAAGCGGCGACGGCACCGCAAACACTTGGTGCAACGACCGCCGGATGGACGCTCGCCCAGCCGCTGCAGCGCCAAGCCGATGGGCGCGGAAGTGCCGCGCCGGAGCCCATTGACTCCGGGCGTTGATCGTCGTTAGCTGACTACGGCCGCTGACCCTCAGCGGCCTCGGACGTAGGACGGTCCGCGGGTGGGCGGGCGCCATTCCGGACCGGGTGGGTCACTCAGCGCCAACCGGGCGATCCATCCAGGCGGGCGATTTAAAAGTGCCGTTACGCATGCGTTATGCATTACGATCCCGTATCTCAATGCCTAAGCGGCTGATGCGGAGACCATTGGCGTGGTTTACTCATGAAGACCTGGTCGCGCTCCCGGGGGCGGGGCTCGTATGGGGTGCCGAAGCACGACTAGTCTGCGACGTACACCGCATTGGAGTGCCCTCGCCTGGTGGCGCCGTCCACGATGTAACAGCTTGATCGGGCCGGCGGAATAACAAGAGACGTGTAAACGGGGTAGAAGGGGGTGCGGTGACCGAACCCGACCTGCGGGCCCGGCCGGATTCCGCCAGCATGAAAGGCAGCGACATTAGCCAGCCGCCGACGCGACGACGCCGTTTCTTGCCGTTTGCTCGCCGATCTTCGGCTGAGCCGGGGGGTATGCCGCGGGAAAACCGCCGCCGGCGGGAAACGGGGATTTTCAGAGCGCTGAAGCACGTGTGGATTCCGCTGGTCATTCTGGCGGTCGTTGTCGCCGGCGGGGTAACGGTGACGCGGCTGCATGGGATATTCGGTTCCGAGAAGCGGCCGTCGTATGCGGACACCAGACAACAAGACACCAAGCCTTTCAACCCCAAGCGTGTGCAGTACCAGATCTTCGGACCGCCGGGGACTACCGCCGACATCAGCTATTTCGACATCAACGGCGAGCCGCAGCACATCAACGGCATTCCACTGCCGTGGACGTACGACATCGCGACCACCCTGCCGTCGATCGTGGCAAACGTTGTGGCACAAGGGAATAGCGATACGCTCGGCTGCCGTATAGTGGTCGACGGTGCGGTCAAAGCTGAGAGGATCTCACACGAGTTGAACGCGTTCACCTACTGCGTCCTTACAGCCACATGAGCACCCAGCCCGTGGTTGAAGAGCGCGCCAGGCAGCCATTCTTTGCGCGGACGATCCATAGGTTCTCCGTTCCCATTATTTTGGGATGGCTGGGTATTGCCGTCCTGATGAGCATCGGCGTCCCCTCGCTCGAGCAGGTCGAGGCGGAGCATGCGGTTTCGCTGAGTCCGATCGGTGCGCCGTCGTTCAAAGCGATGGAGCGCCTCGGGACGGACTTCAAGGAGACCAACACCGGCGCTTTGGCAATGATTTTGCTGGAGAGCCAGCAGCCGCTGAACGACGATACGCACGCTTATTACGACCGTTTGGTTCGTAGCCTCGAAAACGATCACAAACATGTGCAGCACGTCCAGAATTTCTGGGGCGATCCACTCACCCGGGGGGCCGCGCAGAGCCAGGACGGCAAGGCCGCCTACGTGCAGATCAACCTGAACGGCAACGCGGGCGGCAGCTCGGGCGACGAATCAGTTGCAGCGGTCCGGAAAATCGTGCAGGCCGCGAACCCGCCCGCCGGTCTCAAGGTCTACGTCACGGGACCCGCGCCAATCGTCGCGGATATGAACGTCGCCGGCCAGAAGACCGTCCTGTTGGTGACGGCGGTGGCCCTTGCGGTCATCTTCATCACGCTGCTACTCGTCTACCGTTCCATCGTCACGGTGATCCTTTTGCTGTTGATTGTCGGGCTGGAATTGCAGGTGGCTCGGGGAATGGTCGCGCTCCTCGGCCATCTGGGGGTCGTCGGCCTGACGACCTTTGCCGTCAACCTCTTGGTAGCCGCGGTGATCGCGACCGGAACCGACTACGGAATCTTCTTCGTCGGTCGATATCAAGAGGCGCGCTACGCCGGCGAGAGTAAAGAGGCGGCTTTCTACACCACTTTCAACAGCGTCGCCAAAGTCGTGTTGGCTTCCGGTTTGACGATCGCCGGCGCGGTGCTCTGCCTCAGCTTTACCCGGCTGCCCTATTTCCAGCCGCTTGGCATTCCCTGTGCAGTGGGTATTGCCATAGCCGTCCTGGTGGCGCTCACACTCGGCCCCGCACTTCTCGCGGCCGGCGCCCGGTTCGGGCTGTTCGACCCGAAGCGCGCAATCACGGTTCACCGCTGGCGGCGGATCGGCACGGCCATCGTCCGGTGGCCGGCCCCTATTCTCATCGCGACGCTGGCGGTCGCTTTGATCGGGCTTTTGACGTTGCCGAATTACCGGCCCAGCTACGACGACCAAAAGTTCATTCCAGCGAGCATTCCCGCCAACGTCGGATACGCGGCCGCGGAGCGGCATTTCCCCGGATCTCGAATGATGATGCCCGAGATTCTCTTAGTCGAGACCGACCACGACCTGCGTAACCCGACGGACATGCTGGTGATCAACAAACTCGCCAAGGGGGTGCTCGCCGTTCCGGGTATCTCGACGGTGCAGACCGTGACCCGGCCCGAGGGAGTCCCACTGCAGCACACCACCATCCCGTGGATCGTGAGCATGGGGCAGGCTAGCCAGCTACAGAACATGGCCTTCCAAAAAGACCGCATGGACGACATGCTCGTGCAGGCCGAAGAGATGGCGAAAATGATCGCCATCATGCAGCACATGTTGGACTTGATGCGACAACTCGTCGCCACGACCCATCACATGGTCGGCGTGACGCACCAGATGCAGGACATCACATCGGAATTACGTGACCGCCTTGCGGATTTCGAGGACTTTTTCAGGCCGCTCCGCAGCTACTTCTACTGGGAGAGGCACTGCTACGACATTCCCGTCTGCTTCTCGCTGAGATCCATCTTCGATGGTATCGACGGCGTCGACGAGATCAACGACAAGCTGAAAGAGCTCGTACAGAACCTCGATGAGCTCGACGCGATCCTGCCGCAGCTGGTCATGCAGATCCCGCCGATGATCGAAACGATGCAGAGCATGCGCAGCATGATGCTGACCATGCACAGCACCATGTCGGGCGTCATGGGCCAGATGGATTCCAACTCGAAGGATCCCGCCGCGATGGGGCAGGCTTTCGACGCGTCCAAGAACGACGACTCCTTTTACCTGCCGCCCGGCATCATCAACGGCTCGGAGTCCTTCAAGCGAGTCGAAAAGGTGTTCATGTCCCCGGACGGCAAGGACGTCCGGTTGCTGATTTCGCAACGGGGCGATCCCGCGACGCCCGAGGGACTCTCCCGGGTCGAAGCGATCAAGACGGCGGCCGAGGAGTCGCTCAAGGGCACTCCGCTGGAGAATTCGAAGATCTATCTGACCGGTACCGCGGCGATTACCAAGGATTTGGTGGACGGGTCGAAATTCGACCTATTGATCGCCGGAGTGTCCGCCCTCTGCCTCATTTTCATCATCATGCTGATCATGACGCGGAGTTTCATCGCCGCAATGGTGATCGTCGGTACTGTGTTGCTTTCGTTGGGCGCGTCCTTCGGACTATCGGTGCTGATCTGGCAATACATGCTCGGCATTCAGCTGCACTGGACCGTGCTTTCGACCTCGGTAATCGTCCTGCTGGCGGTGGGTTCTGACTACAACCTGCTGCTGGTCTCCCGGATGAAGGAGGAAATTGCCGCGGGCATCAACACCGGCATCATCCGCGCAATGGCGGGTACCGGCAAGGTGGTGACCAACGCCGGCCTGGTGTTCGCGTTCACCATGGCATCGATGGTGGTCAGCGACCTGCGCAGCATCGGCCAGGTGGGCACCACGATCGGCATCGGTCTGCTGTTCGACACGTTGATCGTGCGCGCATTCATGACGCCGTCTGTCGCCGCCCTGCTGGGGCGCTGGTTCTGGTGGCCGCAGACCGTGCGTCCCCGCCCCGCCAGCACGATGCTGCGACCGACGGGGCCTCGGCCGCTGGTGCGTTCGTTGTTGTTGAAGCAGCCGCGATAAGTGTCGGGAATCCACTTCGGCATGGGGACGACAAGCGTGGGGAGCGTCGTGGCACAGGGACAGGCCGCATGAGCGTCGGACAACGGCGGCCGCCCTTCTTCGCGCGGTCCGTCCGCAAGCTCGCGATGCTTGTCATCCTGGCGTGGGTGGCGCTGACGCTCCTCGTAAGTTTCGGCGTGCCGTGGCTGGAGACGGTCGGCCGGGAGCATTCCGTGCCGATGGCCCCCCAGGACGCGCCGGCGGTGCAGGCCATGCAGCGCATGGGAAGGGATTTCAAAGAATCCGACTCGGACAGCTTCGCGATGCTCGTGCTGGAGAGCCAGCAGCCCCTCGGCGACGACGCTCACAACTACTACGACCAACTCGTCCGCAAGTTGAAGGCCGACACGAAGCACATCGAGCACGTGCAGGACCTATGGTCTGATCGGCTAACGGCGGCCGGGGCGCAAAGCCCGGACAGCAAAGCCGTCTACGTCCAATTGAACCTGGCCGGTAACCAAGGGACCACCCTGGGCCAGGACTCCATTGCCGCGGTGCGGCACATCATCGCCCAGACGCCGCCACCCCCCGGCCTCACCGCCTATGTCACCGGTCCGGCGGCGCTTATTGCCGATATGCAGCACGCCGGCGATTCATCCATTTTGAAGATGACGCTGATAGGCGCCGTGATCATTTTCACGGTCCTGCTATTCGTCTACCGGTCAATAATCACCGTGATTTTGCTGTTGCTCACCGTCGGCCTCGAAGTATTTGCGGCACGCGGGATCATCGCGTTCCTCGGCGACCACAGTCTGGTACAACTCTCAACGTTCGCCATCAACCTGCTGGTGGCGCTCGCAATGGCCGCCGGAACCGACTACGGGATCTTCTTCTTCGGCCGCTACCAAGAGGCCCGTCAGGCCGGTGAGGACCGCGAAACCGCCTACTACACCACCTACCGCAGCGTCGCCCCCGTCGTCCTCGGCTCCGGCTTGACGATCGCCGGAGCGATGTTGTGCCTGAGTTTCACCCGAATGCCCATCTTCCAGACCATCGGCGTGCCGTGCGCCGTGGGTCTGCTCGCGTCTGTCGCCATCGCCTTGACACTGGTCCCGGCGGTCATTACCGCCGGGAGTGGCTTCGGGCTATTGGACCCCAGGCGCACGATCGGCTTCCAGCGCTGGCGTCGGGTCGGCACGGCGATCGTCCGCTGGCCCGCGCCCATCCTCGCCGCGACCATCGCCATCGCCCTCGTCGGTCTGGTGACCTTGCCCGGCTATCAAACGAGCTACAACGACCGCGCCTACATCCCCAAGAACGTTCCGGCCAACGTCGGATACGCAGCCGCCGATCGACACTTCACCCAGTCCCGGATGATGCCGGAAATCCTGATGATCGAATCAGATCACGATATGCGGAATCCGGCTGACTTTCTCGTGCTGCACCGGCTGGCCAAAGGGGTCTTTCAGGTGAAGGGCATTTCCCGAGTTCAGGGCATAACCCGGCCAGAGGGAACGCCGATTCAACATACGTCGATACCCTTCCTGCTCAGCATGCAGCAGGCGACAATATCGCAAGACTTGAGGTATATGCAGGCCCGAACAGACGACATGCTCAAGCAAGCCGACTTGATCGCTCAGCAGATTGCGACAATTAAGCGCCTCTACGAGTTGCAGAAGCAGATGACTGCGATTACCCATGACACGATTACCAAGACCAAGGAAATGGCCGTCGTCATCTCTGAGGTTCGACAGCATTTGTCAGACTTCGAAGATTTCTTCCGGCCGCTGCGCAGCTATTTCTACTGGGAACGACACTGCTACGATATCCCGATTTGCTGGTCGCTGAGGAACATATTCGAGACATTCGACGGCGTGGATATCCTGGCCGATAAATTGCAGCAAGACCTCATTCCCGATCTCGACAAGATGGACGCGCTCCTGCCGCAGCTGCTCGAGCAATACCCGACGATGATCGCGATAGCAGAGGGCATGCGATCGATGATCCTGACGATGCACAGCACCATGGCCGGCACCCTCGGACAGATGACCAGCAACGACAAAGACGCCGTTGCCATGGGCGAGGCGTTCGATGCCTCCAAGAACGACGACTCGTTCTATCTCCCCCCGGACATCTTCGAGAACGCCGATTTCAAACGTGCCATGAACAACTTCCTGTCCCCGGACGGGAAGGCGGCTCGCTTTATCATTTCGCATCGGGGCGACCCCGCAACGCCCGAAGGCGTAGCACGGATTGACCAGATACGGACGGCCGCCGAAGAGGCGCTCAAGTCGACGCCGCTGGAGAACTCCAAAATCTACATCGCCGGCACGGCATCGACCTTCAGGGACTTCAAGGTAGGTTCCGAATATGACCTCCTCATTGCGGGAGTCGGCGCGCTCTGCCTGATTTTCATCATCATGCTCGTCATCACGCGCAGTTTCGTGGCGGCACTCGTCATCGTGGGCACCGTGGCGCTGTCGCTGGGCGCCTCGTTCGGAATGTCGGTGCTGATCTGGCAGTACCTTTTGGACTTCAAATTGCACTGGATGGTGCTCCCGATGGCCGTGATCATCCTTCTGGCCGTCGGGTCCGACTACAACCTGTTGCTGGTTTCCCGAATGAAAGAGGAAATAGGGGCCGGCATTAAAACGGGCATCATTCGGGCGATGGGCGGTACCGGAAAAGTCGTGACCAACGCGGGCCTGGTTTTCGCTTTCACCATGGCCGCCATGGCGGCTAGCGACCTGCGCATCATCGGACAGGTCGGTACCACCATCGGCCTGGGCCTGATGTTCGACACATTGATCGTGCGCTCATTCATGACCCCGTCGATCGCGGCCCTCCTCGGACGCTGGTTCTGGTGGCCGCAGGTGGTTCGTCCCCGCCCGGCCAGCCAAATGCTCCGCTCCGAGGCCCCCCGTCCCGTGGTGCGGGCGTTGCTATCGCACAACAGGAACGAAGACGACGCCCCGACGGCCGAGATTCCGAGGCCGGTCCGGTAGGGCATTGCTTGTGCAGCGGCGCGCGTCGTCGGGCTCGCGGCCGATAGGCTCAGGATTCATCATGAAATTTGCCCTGGCATGCTACGGAACTCGCGGCGACGTCGAGCCCTCAGCCGCCGTGGGCCGCGAACTACTGCGCAGGGGACACGAAGTCCGCATGGCCGTCCCGCCCGACCTGGTCGGCTTCGTCGAGTCGGCCGGGCTGGCGGCCGTCTCCTACGGGCCAAAACTACAAGACTTTTTGGACGAAGAGTTCTTGCGCAACATGTGGCGGGACTTCTTCCGAAGTGTCTGGACGATCCGCGGGCCGCTGCGTGTGGTGCGCCGGGTATGGGAGCCGATCATCCAGTACTGGGGCGACGTCAGCACGACTCTGATGTCGCTGGCCGAGGGTGCCGACCTGCTGTCCACCGGTATCAATTTCGAACAGCCCGCCGCCAATGTCGCCGAGTATTACGACATCCCGCTTGCCACGCTGCATCACTTTCCGATGCGGGCGAACGGTCAGCTTGTTCCGAGCGCGCCACCGGGGGTGGTTCGGTCCACGATGACGGCGACCGAGTGGCTGTTTTGGCGCGCGACAAAAAATGTCGAGAATGCGCAGCGCCGCAAGCTCGGCCTGCCGGAAGCGAGAGGTCGCTCGTCGCGCCGGGTTGCCGAGCGCGGATCGCTCGAGATTCAGGCCTACGACCAGGTGTGCTTCCCCGGACTGGCAGCCGAATGGGCGAAATGGGGCGGCCGGCGCCCCTTCGTTGGGGCGCTGGCGATGGAGCTGACAACCGACGCCGACGAGGAAATCGGATCGTGGATAGCCGAGGGGACACCGCCGGTGTGCTTCGGATTCGGCAGCATACCGGTAGAGTCACCGGCCGACACGGTCACAATGATCAGCGCGGCGTGTGCCGAATTGGGTGAGCGGGCGTTGGTTTGCTTCGGCGGAAACGACTTCAGCGACGTGCCACCTTCCGATCACGTGAAAGTCGTGGGAGTCGTGAATTACGCTGCCGTCTTTCCCGCCTGCCGTGCGGTGGTCCACCACGGCGGCTCCGGCACGACCGCCGCGAGTCTGCGCGCCGGAGTGCCTACGTTGATCCTCTGGAGTTCGGCCGACCAGCCATATTGGGGAAATCAGGTCAAACGACTCAATGTCGGTGCTGCCCGGCGTTTTTCGGCCACCACGCGAGAGTCGTTAGTCGCCGACCTGCGTCGGACCCTCTCCCCCGAGTGCGCCATCCGAGCCCGCGAACTCGCCGGGCGGATGACCAAACCCGCCCAAAGCGTCGCCAGCGCGGCCGATTTGTTAGTCGACGCGGCGCGGCGAAAATGTATTGAGTGATCTCTACGCTTCCGGCTATTACTCAGCTTGCCCGGCACCCGTGTGGCTCAGGTCGCACATGGGATGTCATGATCGGTAAAGTGGCGACCCACTGATGAGCAAACGCAGAAGGTACTGACGACGTCGATTCGGGGCTACGGTCGTCACTGCTGGTACTCACTTGCGCGATAGGGGCCGGGGTTGACCGAGCAAATTTGCCGTTTGTGCAAAGGCATCGTTCGCGAGGTGCTTGATCTCGGTCCGCAACCCGTCTCGAACGCATTCCTGAGACCCGAGGAGGCGGCCGAAGTGCCGTTCTTCCGACTTGCCGTCGGGCTCTGCGAGTCGTGCACCATGGTGCAGCAGCTCGACGAGGTTCCCCCTCATCAAATGTTTCACGCGGAGTATCCATACCGCGCATCCGGTTCCTCACTGATCCGCAAACATGGCGAGGAGGTGGCGCAGCAGATCATCCAAACCTGCCCGGGCGGTCGGGATGGGTTTGTCGTTGAGATCGGCAGCAACGACGGCGTGATGCTGAAGACGCTGAGCCAGGCCGGTATCCGGCATCTGGGAGTGGATCCGGCCGCCGTGGCGGCCGATGTGGCCCAGACGAACGGCGTCAATGTGTGGAAGGACTTTTTCAACGCGTCGACGGCGGCCAAGATCCGTGACGAGCATGGGCCGGCACAACTAATTTATTCGGCGAACGCGATCAGTCACATCTCGTACCTCGACTCCATATTCCTCGGCGCCGATCTGTTGCTCGCACCCGACGGGCTCTTCGTGTTCGAGGATCGCTATCTCGGCGACATCCTAAAGTGCGTCTACTTCGACCAAATCTACGACGAGCACATCTACCTGTTCTCCGTTCGTTCGGTGCAGGCGATGGCGGCTCATTTCGGCTTCGAGCTGATCCATGTCGAGCACCTTCCACTACATGGGGGTTCCATTCGCTACACGGTCGCCCGCCCGGGCACCTCGAAGCCGTCCGCCTCCGTTGCGGAATTCTTGGCGCGCGAATTAGCCGAGGGACTTGCCGAGATATCGACTTACGTCGAGTTCTCTACCGCTATAGACGGAATTCGGACCGACCTCGTCACCCTCCTCCAGGACTTGCGTTCCGAGGGCCGCCGCGTTGTCGGCTACGGGGCCACGTCGAGGAGCGCCACCGTGATGAACTATTGCGGTATTGGCCCCGACTTGCTTTCCATGGTGTGTGACTCGACCCCGGAAAAGCAGGGCCGCGTTACGCCAGGCACGAAAATTCCGGTATGCCCGCCTGATTACTTCTCCAATCCATACCCTGATTACGCGTTGCTGTTCGCCTGGAACCATGCCGAGGAGATCATGGCCAAGGAACGCCGGTTCCACGAGAACGGTGGACGGTGGATCCTCTACGCACCGAAGGTCCATCTGGTGTGATGGCGGTGGCCGGGCCTGTAGCGCTAATTCGATTGGTGTTGCGGAACTCACCGATATGATCGACCCGGTTTTCAATCTCGGCAAGCAATCCGCTCACCCACTTTTCCCTGCACTCGAATAGGAGGCGTCGGCTCTTGTCAGCGTCTGTGCTCATCACCGGTGGGGCAGGATTCATCGGCACCCTGCTTTCACGCCGTCTCGTCGAGGCCGGCTACGACGTCGCCGTGATGGATGTCCTGCTCCCACAGGTGCACGGCGAGCGGCCAACATTGAAGCTGGCACCCGCCGTGCGGCTCTTTACTGGCGACGTGACCCATGCGCCCGATTGGGATGCGGTGCTGCGGTTGTTCCGCCCCTCGCAGGTCGTCCATTTGGCGGCTGAGACGGGAACGGCGCAGTCGCTGTCCCACGCGACCCGCCACGGCTCGGTCAACGTTGTGGGCACCACTCAGCTTCTCGACGCTCTGAGCCGTTCCGAACTGGTGCCCGACCAACTCGTGCTGGCGTCATCAAGAGCCGTCTACGGTGAAGGCGCTTGGCAATCCGGCACTCAGGTCTTCTACCCGCGGCCACGAAGTCACGCACAGCTGTTGGCTGGTGCTTGGGATCCCGTGGGGCCTACAGGCGAACCCGCGGTGCCGCTTCCCCACCGCGCAGGCGAAACCGAACCCCGGCCAACCAACATTTACGGCGCCACGAAGCTTGCCCAGGAGCACCTATTGGCCGCTTGGGTGGCCGCGCACGACACGAAGCTCAGCGTGCTCCGGCTGCAAAATGCCTATGGCCCGGGCCAATCGCTGACCAACCCGTACACGGGAGTCGTTCCGTTCTTTGCGCGGTTGTCACGCGAGAAACTCCCGTCGGAGGTGTACGAAGACGGCCGGATCGTGCGCGATCTCGTCTATATCGATGATGTCGTCGACGCGCTGTTCGCCGCTGTGCAACAACCCCCGGCCGAATCGCGTTGCCTGGACATCGGCTCGGGCAACGGCATAACCATCCACCAGCTGGCCCGGAAGATCTCCGCCATCTTTGATGCGCCCGAACCCGTCGTCGTGCCCAAATTCCGCGACGGTGATATCCGCGCCGCCAGCTGCGACGTCGAACCGGCGAGTGGCGAGCTCGACTGGCGCCCGAAGTGGTCGCTCGACGACGGGCTCCGCTCCCTGCTCGACTGGATTGACGAGCAATCCGACGTGCCCTCGGCGGCAGGCGATCGTGCCGCTTCGGGTGTCTCGTCGCAGCATTGAGGGCACCGTACCGCGCCTTCGTCGGGAAGACGGTCGGGCGACGGGCCCTAGCGCACACGCGAGCTCCCGTGACCAGGCTGGCGCAAAGAGTGAGCTAATCTATGCACGCGCCCGGCTAGTGGTCGAGCTATCGCAGGCGGAGCACGGCTACGGACGGGAACGTCCGCCACTGGCGAAACCCCGCCGGTGTGACCAAGCGAACCCTGGCGCCCCGGTCAGAAAACTTAAAACGCGCATTGACGGCGTCGACGGGCGTCTAGGCTCACCACCGGGCACTTACTGGCATGCGAGACAGGGGGCGGTTTTGACCGTGACCGATAGCGACGTCCGATCTCTCTACCTCGATCAGATCCGGCGCGACCTCACCAGGTATGGCATGGACCAACTCGTGCCCGTGGGGTGGCCGCTGCGGATGCGCGCCAGCGTGGGGTGGTTGACGTGGCTGCCCTTTCTCAAGAACCGCAGCCTGATGCTGGTGCGCAAGCGCCCGTTCGACCAGCGCGCACGCGACTTGGGCATGGATTGGCCGGCCGACGCCGAGACCATGATCGGAATGCGGCGGCTCACCAGTCTCCAGCATTGCGTCGAGACGGTGCTCAATGAGGACATCCCCGGTGATCTGGTCGAATGTGGAGTGTGGCGAGGCGGGGCATCGATTCTGATGCGGGCCGTCCTGGCCGCCTACGGGGACAAGACGCGGCACGTCTGGCTAGCCGATTCCTTCGAGGGTGTGCCGCCCCCGGACACCGCGAACTACGAACAGGACAAGCTGCCGCGCTTTGCACTCGGGCTGCATCACGCTGCGCCGGTCCTGGCAGTGTCGCAGGACGAAGTCAAAGCGAATTTCGAGCGCTACAACCTGCTCGATGATCAGGTCCGCTTCCTCCCCGGCTGGTTCAAGGACACGCTGCAGGATGCGCCGATCGACCATATCGCCGTGCTGAGGCTTGATGGCGACCTCTACGAATCGACAATCCAGGCGCTCGACGCGCTCTACCCGCGATTGTCGCCGGGCGGTTTCTGCATCATCGACGACTACAACCTCGCCGGATGTCGCCAAGCCGTCGCGGATTACCGGACTAAGCACGGGATCTCCTCAGAGATCGTCACGATCGACCAATGCGGTGTCTTCTGGCGTAAGTAATGGCAGGCAAGGCGCGTCGCCGCGCTCGCCTTCTTGGGACCGAAGTTTGTCCATGCTGAAAGCGCTGACGGAGTACACGTTTCGTCTGGACGCGCGCCACACGCCAACACGGGCAGAAATTTGAGACTTGGGGACTGGACGATGAGGTTTGTGCTGGCGAGTTACGGAACTCGTGGCGATATCGAGCCTTCCCTGGTTGTCGCTCGTGAACTGGTACGCAGAGGGCACGATGTCCGCATGGCGGTGCCGCCCGACTCGGTCGGTTTTGTTGAGGCGGCTGGGGTTTCGGCGGTCGCCTACGGGCTGGACACGCGGACCTGGTTGGACGTGTATCGCAACTTCTGGACATCTTTCTTCGGGGCCTTCTGGAAAGTCGGGCACCTCCGAAAGCTCTGGCGCGAGATGTGGAAGCTCAGTGACGAGTCGTGGACCCAGATGAGCAAAACGCTGACGTCCGTTGCGGCCGGAGCTGACCTGCTGTTCGTCGGCCTCAGCTATCAGGAGGCCGCCGTTAACGTCGCGGAGTATCTGGACATTCCGCTGGCTACGTTGCATCACGTTCCGGTGCGGGCCAACGGCGAGCTGGTACCAATCCTGCCGCCACCGCTGGCCCGTTTCGCAATGACGGCTTTCGACTGGCTGGGCTGGCTTCTGAATTGGAAAGTCGAGCGAGCGCAGCGCCGCGACCTGGGGCTACCGAAAGCGAAAGCCCCCGCGGCCCGGCGGATGGCCGAAAGCGGAGCGCTGGAAATTCAGGCTTACGACGAGGCGTGCTTCCCCGGACTGGCCGCGGAGTGGGCCAAATGGGACGGCCAACGTCCGTTCGTCGGTGCGCTGACCATGGAGTTGACCACCGGCGCTGACGCCGAAGTGGTGTCGTGGATTGGGGCGGGTACTCCCCCCATCTGCTTTGGATTCGGCAGTATGCCGGTGGAATCGCCGGCCGGCGCAATTGAGATGATCAGCTCCGCCTGCGCGCAGTTGGGTGAGCGTGCGCTGATCTGCGCCGGTTGGAGTGACTTCAGCGACGTCCCGCACGGCGACCACGTCAAGGTGGTCGGCGGCGTGAACTACGCCGCGGTCTTCCCTGCCTGTCGGGCGGTCGTGCATCACGGCGGCTCGGGCACCACGGCCGCAAGCCTGCGCGCCGGCGTTCCCACCCTGATCTTGTCGATGGATGTGAATCAGATGTTGTGGGGCGCCTGCGTCAAGAGGTTGAAAGTGGGAAGCTCCCGGCGTTTCTCGAGTACGACGCGCAACACATTGGTTGCTGACCTACGCCGAATCCTCGCGCCGGAATACGCGACCCGGGCCCGCGAGCTCGCCACCCGGTTGACCACACCCGCCGAAAGCGTCGCAAATGCCGCAGATGTCGTCGAGGCGTACGCCCGGTCGAGGCATCGTGCCTGAGTGGTGCGGTACGGACCCAAAGCGCCGCGCTGGCGGGTGGCGGCCTGTTAGGATCCAACGACGCCGATCAATGATCTCGCCGAATCGGTAGCATTGAACCGACAATTCGAGCTGCGAGACAAGACTGCACCGACCATTTCATACACGACCAAGGAAAACATGACCAGCCTGACGACCAAACCGAAAGTTCGGTGGACGCCTCGAACCCTTACGATCCTATTTTTTTGGTGGCTTGGGGGAATGCGCCCTGCTATGGCGCGGCATTACCTTACCGACGCTTTGCGCTGTCGGCTGGTGAAGTCGGGGGTGCCATCGCGCACGGCAAAACACGTCGCCGAGGTCAGCGCGGAGTTCGAGGCAAAAGCAGCCCAGGGACAATTTCAAGAGCGCTGGTTCGATATGAACATTGTGCCCTGGTGTGTCACCTTTCCGAAAGTTTTCCATCGCACCGACGCGGTGCGCATTCTCGAAATCGGGTCGTGGGAAGGGCGCTCGAGCCTCTTCTTCCTGACCTATTTTGCGCAAGGCAAGCTGACCGCGGTTGATACCTGGGCGGGTAGTGACGAATGGCACTACAACGCGACCCCGGACCTGCGGGACCTGGAAGCCAGGTTTGACACCAACGTTTCCTCTGGCGCGGGGCGGGTAACGAAGCGCAAGGGATCTTCGCTGACGGTTTTGCCACAATTGATCTCAGAACGGCAAGAGTTTGACCTGATCTATGTCGACGGATCGCACTTGTCCGATGATGCAATCGTCGATGGGCTTAATGCATGGCGTTTGCTCAAGCAGGGCGGCATTATAATTTTCGACGACGTTATGTGGCCGGCTTATCCGCGAGCGCGGGCCAACACCGCGTGGGCGATTCACCAATTTCTGAAATACCATCCAGGCGAATACAAAGTTCTGCACGCCCAGTACCAGATTATCTTGCAGAAGAAGAGCGCATTTGTTGACGAGACCGCGGATTGGGTCAGCAAGCCGCCCGCCCCCGCCGCAGTTTCAGATCCGTCGAACAACGGTCGTCAGCCAGAACAATCCCATCAGCAGGTGTTGGGTTAACGCAGGTTGATTCATACCCCGTGACCCGACGCTGAGCGCGGCTACCAGGTCCGGTCCGTCGCCCCAGTTGCTGTCATCGGCACCGGAGCCCGCCCCTCGATGACGTGCTGAAGGCGGCCGGCAGGAACGCACCGCGTTCGGGCTACCCCGAGGTCGCCTCCTGCTGGACAGTGACGGCAGGCGCCGGTTCACCTAGTCTCTTCCGGGTGAATCGAGACTTCAGTGCCATCGCGCGCTTCTCGACCCCGAACCAGCTCAGAGCGGCCAGGGGTAGGGTCGCGGCGCCGGCCACGGCTGCGAACACGAACGGGTTCAAAAAGCTCAGCCCACACATGACCAGAAATTGCTGCACCGGCCATCCGTATATGTAGATGCCGTACGAAAGATCCGTCCGCAGCCTGAGGCGCGGGTGATGGATCAGGGCTCCGGAAACGATGACCGCGTACGCCAACGGAATGGCGCCGATCACCCGATAGTTGGTGATGAGCAAGGCGGAACCAATGGCGATGACCAGGCAGACGATTACCAGCGACCATCGAGCGGGCAACACCTCACGGAACTGGTGGATGAGCATTCCCGCCAGGAACACAACAGCGAAGCGCCCGATCATCTGCGGGATGGTTTGCACTGCGAAACCCGGGTAGGACACCACCGCGGCTAAGGACACCGCCAGTACGAACGCGAGCGGAACGGCCCAACGGCGGCCGAGCAACCCGATGACGCCGGCGCCGGCGACTCCGATGTAGCAGAACAGCTCGAATATGAGAGTCCAGAGGGTGCCGTCCCACACATGGGGCCAGGGAACTCCGTTCGGTGTCCCCGCGATACTGCCGTGGTACACGTTCAGCACGGCATTGTTCAGGACGTATTCGATTGGCGCAGCAGACATCAGCAGTTTCTTCGGCGACCCGCCTTGAATGGCCACGCCGATCGGGGCGATGACGAACGCGATGACAATCAGGCAGACCCACAATCCAGGAAAGATGCGAAGAGCGCGCGCGACGAAGTATGCGCGGGGGCGCGGGTTGCGGTGCCAACTCGCGGTGATGAGGAAACCTGAGAGGACGAAGAAGCCGTCGACCGCTACGTCGTAGAGGCCGTGCAATCCAGGAGCCTTGTGACCGGTCAGCGGCCAGCAGTGTTGCAGCACGACTGCACTAGCCATGACCAGCCGCCACACATTGAGGGCGTTCATGCGCGGATCGAATACCTGGCTCAGTTTCATGCGTCTCCACCTATCCCGATTGCCCGTTCAGTGTTGCGCAGTTACGCGGGCGCCGCACGCAGGTTTGCAAAAGATCCGCGAGCGGCGGGGGCATCACGGTAACACTCCGTTGGCTCTGCCCTATGGTCGCGAATGTGCGGGGGCGAGAAACTTGCAACCTGTCCGTCCTGGCAGATGATACTGTCGCCCAAACGGGGCAACGATCAAGCAATCATCCGCTGAGGAACTCGATTTGGCTGACGGGGAGCTGACCGCGCGCGAGGCGGAAGGCGGCGTCTGGGACGTGATCGTCGTCGGCACCGGCATGGGCGGCGGGACTCTGGGCTACTCGCTGGCCCGTTCGGGACGAAGGGTGTTGTTCGTCGAGAAGGGGCGTTCGACCCTTCCGGGTGCACCGGGGACGATTCGCGCTTCGATGCCCGAAGTCGCCGAGCCGCTGGCGTGCCGTTCTGCGGAGACCTTCTACGACGCCTTGGCCCGATCCGGCCGCTCAACCGACGAGGTTGAAGACATCAGCGGCCGCTCCCCGCGGCGCTTTGTGCCGTTTCTGGGCAGCGGCACAGGCGGGTCATCGTCCCTCTATGGCATGGTCTGCGAGCGGTTCTTCGCTCAGGATTTCACTCCGCGCCAGCACTTCCACGACCCGGGCGACTCCACCGTGCCGGAGGCCTGGCCGGTCAGCTACGACGAGATGCGGCCCTGGTATGCCGCCGCCGAGAAGCTGCTGGGGGTTCGGGGCCAGCCCGACCCACTACGTCCGGAGGCCGCCGAGGCGGGTCTGCCTGCCGCACCGGCATTTTCGGCAGAGAATCAGCCGCTGGTTGACTACCTGGCAGGTCGCGGGCTGCATCCCTACCACCTGCCGATGGCCTGTGATTACACCGAAAAATGCTCCACCTGTCAGAGCTACCTCTGCAGCAAGTCGTGCAAAAACGACGCTGCCCGCAATTGTGTGCTGCCGGCCGTCGCCGATCACGGCGCCCACCTGTTACCCGAATGTCGCGTCGTGCACCTCGAAGCGGACCGCAGCAGGGTCAATCAAGTGATTTGCGAAACCCCCTCCGGGACACTGACGTTGAAGGCCAAGGTGGTGGTGCTGGCTGCCGGTGCACTGGTGACGCCCGTGCTGTTGCTCAATTCCCGTTCGGCCGATTGGCCGCGCGGCTTGGCCAACGGCGCAGATTTGGTGGGCCGTAACTTGATGCGTCATCTTGTCGACATGGTCGAAATCTGGCCGCAGCCCGGCGTCAGGATGACGGGCGCGAACAAAGAGATCGGGATGAACGATTTCTATTTCTGGGAGGGCCAAAAGTACGGCACGGTCCAGTCATTCGGCGCGATGCCGCCCCTGGAAATCATGACCAGCGCGCCCGGGTGGCGGGCGAGGGCCTTGCGCCTGATGAACCCCGCCGTGCGTCGGGGTTATGAGCGATTCTTCAACGGCGGACTGGTGCTTGCGGCGATCATGGAAGACCTGCCCTATCTGGACAACCGCGTCTTGCCATCCGATCAGCCGAATGCGGACGGTCGCCAGCGCCTGCGACTTCAGTATCGACTTCACCCTAACGAGATCGAGCGCCGCGCAACGTTTTTGAGGCAACTTAAGGAAGTGCTGGAGCCGTTCCGCAAAATCACCTTGCGTGGCGCCGAAGACAACAAAGCCGTGGCCCACGTCTGCGGCACATGCCGCTTCGGCACCGATCCCGCATCCAGCGTGCTGGACCCGCACAACCGGGCGCATGAGGTGGAGAACCTGTACGTGGTAGACAGCTCGTTCTTTCCCTCCAGCGCCGGGTTGAATCCGAGTCTGACGATCGCGGCCAACGCCTTACGGGTGGCCGCCCACGTCAACCAGGCGCACTTCGCCACCTGAAAACCGCGGAACCGCTGCGGGGCTCCAATTGACCGGGTTTACTCGGCCGGCTGCCGAAGCGGAAGGCCGGCCGCGCGATAGATCGTGTCGATGACGGTCATGTTCTCCACAGCGGCTTCCGGCGTCGTCTTTACCGGCTGGGCCCGTAGCACCGCCGCGGCGAAGGCATCGAGTTGATACGCGTACGACGGGCGGCGCGGGAAGCGCTCGGCTCGTTTGCCGTCGGCTGATCGGACCGCCAGCCGATGGAAAGACTGGGGCATTACCGGGTTGAGCACCCGCAGCTCTCCGCTATCGCCAATTACCTTGGCGCTCAACTGCAGCAGATTGGCCGACCACATCGAGCAGCGAACCCTTCCCGTATAACCGCCTTCGAACCGCAATTCGGCCGTCATGGCCCTGTCTACGTGGGGGTCACGCAGTTTTGCTCGTGCTGAAACGACTTCCGGCGTGGAACCGCCAAAGGTTCGAACCATGTCGACGGCGTAGCATCCGGCATCCATTGTCGCGCCACCGGCGAGAGAGTAGTTGTAGCGGATGTCGGAGAATTTCGGGAGGGGAAAGCACAGGGCCGCTTCCACCCGCTGCAGCTTGCCCAACTCCCCCGAGGCGATGATCTCCTCGACGCGCAGACACAACGGGTGGTAGCGGTAATGAAATGCCTCCATCACTACCCGGTCGGACTTCGCGGCCATTTCCGCGATTTCGCGAGCCTCGGCGGCATTGGCCGTGAACGGCTTTTCGCATAGCACGTGCTTGCCTTCGAGAAGGGCAGCTCGGGTCCACTTGCCGTGCAACCCGTTTGGCAGCGGGTTGTAGACGGCGTCCACTTCTGGATCGTCGATCAGCGCCTCGTAGCTGCCGTGCACCCGGTCGATGCCGTATTTGTCCGCAAATGCCTGGGCGCGCGACACGTCCCGGGCCGCGATCGCGGCAACTTCGACTTCGGCGTTCGTCCCGGCTGGGTTGATCAGCGCCAACGGCGCGATGCGGGCCGCTCCCAGGATGCCGATCCGCACGGTGGCCCCACGTTCAGACACGGACCGGATGCTAGCACTGGCTCAGGCCAGCGGGGGCGACGAACCGCTTCGATGGATCGCGCACTTCTTCAGGAATTGGACGAGATCCGGTGCTCCGAGGAGAGAAAGTCGTCGAGGTATGCCGGTGGCTTCAGGTTGAGCAACCCTTCGCGGTCGGCGACGAGATCCGCGTACCCCAGTGCCTCAATCTGGGCCGGCGAGTACGACAACCGTGACTCGGGAGCCCCTTTTCGCACGATGCCCACGCCCCAGTCACAGTTCAGCACGGCGATGCGCAGATCCTGCCGGGTGCTTCGCAGGTAGACGATCGCCTTCCAGACGTCACCACTCCAGTCGGTCTCCCACCAGCGGTTCTGCCTGCGAAAATCGGCGTACGAGTCCGCGGGGCAAGCGACAGATGCCCGCGTGGGGTTGCAGTCATGTAGGAAGATGACGCCATCGTCGCGCAGATAGCGCAGGGTGTTTTCGACGTCCTGCACCACCTGCCCATAGGTGTGCAGGCCGTCGATCAGCGCGACGTCGATGCGACGCTGCTTGAGGAACGCCGCCTCGTCCGCGAAGAAAGCGTCGCTCGTTGTCTCGAAGTAGTGGGTGGCGTCTGCCTTCGCGTCGGCTCGCCGCCGGGTACGTGCCGACAGTTTGAACGCGGGGTCGACAGCGATCTTCTCCTGAGCGGTGATGCGGCGAAACGCCGACCCCCGCGAGACGCCGATCTCGAGGTAGACGGGCGCCGGCCGTCCGTCGAGCGCGCGCCGCACGGCCTTGATCCGGTTCATGCGACAACCCTCCCCTGAAGCCGTGCACCCAACATAGAACACGTCTGCGCGCAGAAACACCGTGTCATCTGCATCCCGTCAGGAGCGTGCGACGTTTAAGGACCCAACCCTGGACCCCGGGCGTACCGTCACGTCTAACCGTCTCACCATCGGGCAGATCCATACCAGTAACGTATCCCAAGCTGGGCAGCTACAAGATCCAAACGGCTCGGGGTTCCTGAACATCCTCTCGCGACCCGCGATGCTTGATGGGGCCGCTCCCCAGGACCCGCCGTGAAAAGCGCCACCCACACTGGTCAATAAGCTGCGCCCAAGACGCCCTGGATGTCATGATGGCGCAGACTTCGAGCACACGGAAGCGAAAAGGCGGGGACCGAATGAAGTTTGCCTTGGCGAGCTTTGGAACTCGCGGTGACATCGAGCCCTCGGTCGCTGTCGGTCGCGAACTGCTGCGCAGGGGCCACGATGTACGGATTGCCGTACCGGCCAACCTGGTTGACTTCGTCGAATCGACTGGCCTGACGACCGTCGCGTACGGCATTGACACGGTGGACGGGCTCCAGGAGGGGCTCGACGCCAACCGCGAATTTTGGACGTTGCTATTCCATAATTTTTGGAAGGTCAACGATCTGCGCAACGCATGGCACGGACTTTGGGATCCGGTCGCCGATATGTGGGCGCACATGAACACGACGTTGTTGTCGCTGGCAGACGGAGCCGACCTGCTCCTGACCGGCCTCAATTTCGAGCAGGCCGCGTTCAACGTCGCCGAGTATTACGATATTCCGTTCGCCACCCTGCACTTTTTCCCGATTCGGCCGAATGGGCAGCTCATTGGCCCGCTGCCGGCGCCGTTGGTCAAGTTTGGGATGACGGCAATGGGTTTGGTGTCGTGGCACCTTCTGACGAAGAAGCTTGACGATCTGCAGCGTCGCGAATTGGGCCTGCCGAAGGCAAGAGGCACCTCGTGGCGACAGATTGCCAGTCGCGGCTCGCTGGAAATCCAGGCTTACGACGAGGTCTGTTTCCCTGGGCTGGCGGCCGAGTGGGCGAAGTGGGGTGACCGTCGGCCGTTCGTCGGCCCGCTGACGATGGAGTTGACCACGGACGCCGATGACGAGGTCGCGTCTTGGATCGCCGCGGGGACGCCGCCGATTTGCTTCGGCTTCGGCAGTTTCGCAGTCGAGTCTCCTGCCGCCACCGTCGAGATGATCAGCTCTGCCTGCGCCGAGTTGGGGGAACGGGCATTGATTTGCTCCGGCTGGACCGATTTCAGCGACGTCCCCCATTTCGACCACGTCAAGGTGGTGGGCGCAGTCAACTACGCGGCGACGTTTCCTGCTTGCCGCGCGGTGGTTCATCACGGGGGCGCCGGCACCACGGCCGCAAGTCTGCGCGCCGGGGTGCCCACGTTGATTCTTTGGACGATGCCCGATCAGCCGATCTGGGGGGCCCAGTTCAAACGCTTGAAGGTCGGGGCGTCTCGGCGGTTTTCGACTACCACCCGCGAAACGCTGGTCAAGGACCTGCGCGAAATCCTCGCGCCCGACTACGCCGTCCGCGCCCGCGAGCTCGCCGCCCGGGTGACCAAACCCACCGAATCCGTTTCTATCACAGCCGATCTCGTCGAAAAATTCGCCCGTTCGAGGTGTGTCAACTGATCACGAACACCAACCGCCGGGTGAGCACGGGCCTTCGTTCACATCGAGTGCGATCGGCGTGAAACCGAGGTTCGGGGCGAAACCAAAGCTGCTGCGGGGCAACGCCAGGGGCTAATCGGCTAAGCCCAGGTCCCTCTTCGCCGGTGAGCCATCGCCACGAGCTCGATCATCGGCTTCACGACGGCCGGCCGGAAAATTCGCGAGCGCACACCGCCAGAAAGTTTGCGGTAATCCTCGAGGGCAGAACGGAAATCGCGCTCGCTCGCCCGATACGATTCGAAGATGTGATCGAGCATTCCCTCGTCAGGACACTCGTCTCGCGCGGCCATGCACTGCGCGTCGTAAACCGCAGATATCCAATCCGTGCCGAAGCGGTTTGTCACCGGCCCGCGATTTTTCTGACGACGAAGGTCAGGTGTGAGAAACTCGTCGACCGCATCGGCAGCTTGGGTGGTGAGATCGATTGGCAACGCCATGGAAATCCGCTTGATCTCCCTGCGCCAGTCGTCAAGGAGGCCGGCGTACTCAACGAAGACACGTGGAATGCCACGCGTGTCGCGCTCGGCCAGCAGGTTGTATTTGAGCCATAAGGCGCTCGACAGCTCCGGCGCAATATGCCACGAAGCCGCGACCGACGAGATCACCTCTTCCGGGTGACGCACCGCGATCACGGCCGCAGTGTCAAACCCGGCCATGCGCGAGGCCTCAAACCACATTTCCGAAAGGGTCGTTATCCTGGGGTCTTTGATCACCACGAGCGGTGCGGCTGGCAGTGTCGTGAGATACGCCGCGATCTCTTCGACGCAGGCGGCCTTCTCGTCGGCATTGAAGGCGCCGTCCTCGAGTATGCGCAACGATGGATCGAACCAGGCGCTGCCGTGGCGGTGCAGGATTGCTTCGTTGATGGCAATGACTTTGCGCGGCTCCCAGTTGCCACGGGGATTGCCGGCGTCGGCGCCCAACATCCCGGCCGGAAGCGTGGCGCCGCATAACGAGAGAACCCGTGTGAGTGCTGAGGTTCCGGACCGTTGTGTCCCCAACACAAAAAGAATGACCGGGCGGGTCCCAGTCCCCGGGTCAGCGCTTCTACTGGCGACTTCGCGGGTATCGACAACGCTTTCGATGGGTCTGGTCCGCCGGTTGGATCTCATAGCGAATCGAAGCCTCTCAGTTCTCCTGCCCGTAGGCCGCGATGCTATCGCAGCGTGGTGTTGATTGCCGGGCTTTGCGGGATTAGTGCAGTTCGATGCCCTATTGCATCCCGTTGGTGTAACTCTCCATCAGCGCGCCCAGGGTCGCCGATGCAGCGTCGACGCTAGCTGCGATCGTGAAGGCCACCGGCTGCCCACTGCTGAGCTGTGCACCTTCAACCGGCGGCCTTCGCAGCGATGGCAAGAGATTGGGCCGGGTCAGCTGTCAGAGCCTCGCGGAAGGGGACTTACGGCCAATTCGCGCGATACGGACCTCGCCCAGTACCTGTGGTCGACCTTCAACGTAGTGTTGATCAATTGGGCCCCAACCACTTTCGCGACGAAACATCCACAGTCTGAGGTGGCCACAAACCGCTGGCTGCGAAACACCGCTACGTCCAAACCAGACTCAGTTGGGCTCTCACTCTTCGAGCAGGAGCCTGCCCGGCTGAATAATCCCCAGTAGTACCCAACCCTTTAACACCGAACGCGTCGTTCTCAGATAGAACGATTTCTGCAAAAGGGGATCTTCAGGCAGGATCCAGTGGGAATTGCTGGGGCCACTCGCGATGAAGGACTATCGACATTCTGCCCAATATCGCAAGGGTTGCGCCCCAGCCGTGGATTCTCCGCAATCCTTGCACCATTGCCAGGCGTCCGCCCAGGTCGTACCGCCAACGACCGAAGTGCATATTGGCGGTCTTGCGTCCGAAGTGGTTGACATAGGCCATCTCGGTTACATAAACGCCGTATCCGGCCTTGCGTGCACGTAGCGCAAGATCGAGGTCTGCGCCCCACCCGTAGCGCTTGAAGTTTTCTAGGTTGATCCCGCCGGTAGCCTGCCAGCATTCGCGGGACAGCACGAGCGCTGTTCCCTCCACCGCTGGGGCAACTCGATATCGCGGCCTGGGAACGTAATCCGCAGCGGGAGGCTGCTTGCCGGCTACCGCCCAAGGCAATCCCAGGTCGGTCATCGGCCCGACAATCCCCGCGTCCCGCGGTAAGCGCGGGTCGAGGAGGGCGGTCAAGAACCCCTTCGAGATGCGGGTGTCGTTGTTGAGTGTCATTGCGTGGGAGTAGCCCTCTGAGAACGCAATTCGAAATCCAAGCTGGCTGCCGCCGGCCCACCCGAGGTTCTCGCCCGGTGTGGTGACCCGCTCGTTTCCGATTTTTGGATAGTCGCCCTTGTTGTCCACAATCAGATACTCGGCGCCCTCGCGAACTAAGTCCCCTACAAGAGCGTGGGTGTACTCATGTCCTCCGAACACCGGCACCGTAATGAGCAAAGACACGCGCTCACCGTACACCGACGCTTGCCCACGGCGAGCCCCATCCGAGACCGGACGACGCCCGTGCTCATCGGCTATTTCACGGCTTCGAATTCAGGCAACGCCTATGTGCAGCAGGCCCACGTCAACACCCGAGGCACTGGGCAGGTCCCCAACCCGCGCATGGCCAACTACGGGGCTACCTTTTGGTAGGCGCAGCTGCGGTTCCGCTGCAAGGGCACCGCTTGGCCCAGCTCGTCGGCGCCTTACACCGACACGCCCGCCCCGACACCGAAACTGTCCGTGCGGCCACCTAAAATCCACCTTGGGTCGTCACACAAGTTCCACGAGACTCGGGGCATGCTGCCGTAGCATCATTGCACTTTTCGTTGCGTCGAATTCTTCGTCAAGGAGGGCCAAATGGACGAGGCTACGCAAGAGTGCCGTCTATGCGGATCCACTGGGCCCCATCAAACGACTGCAGTGCGCGAGATGATGTTCGGGACCCAAGAACTGTTTTACTATTATTGCTGCGCTGCGTGCGAGACGTTACAGATCGTGAATGTGCCCAAGGGTGAAGAACTCGCACGCCATTATCCCCCAGATTATTACTCCTACGCTGTTTTAGCTCAGCCTAGAGTTTTACAATGGCTGAATACACAGCGAGACCGCTTTGAATTGCATACTGGCGGGTGGGTGGTCGGTGCTCTTCTGGTAGCCCTCTCGTCTGGCGCCCGTGCTGCCTTGGGCGGTGCCGTCAGAATGCTGGGCCAGCTCGGGATTGAACGCGACGCGCGAATCCTAGACGTAGGCTGTGGTGGCGGTGCGCTGCTTGACCGGTTGTCCAAAGCCGGATTCAGCAACTTGTGTGGTGCCGATCCGTTCCTGGCGTCCGATGGGGAGACGCCCCGAGGCGTGCCGCTCATGAAACAAAATCTAAGCGAAGTAACGGGTGACTTTGATCTCATTATGTTCAACCATTCGCTGGAACACGTCCCTGACCTAGTTGCGACGCTTACGGCGGCAGGCGAGAAGCTTGCTTCCGGAGGCATTTGCTTGGTCCGCGTGCCGACGACCTCATCCGAAGCGTGGACTATCTATCGGCAGGACTGGGTACAGCTCGATGCGCCTCGGCATATCGTTATACCTTCACGGCAGGGAATGACGGTGGCAGCGGATAGGGCCGGGTTACGAGTCGACAGGACATTCGATGATTCGAATGAATTGCAGTTTTTCGGTAGCGAAGCCTATCGACGTGACGTTGCATTGACCGACCCCAAAATCCGTCAGATCTTCCGGCCCAAGCAAATCAGGGATTGGCGAAAGCGTGCAGAACGGCTCAATCTGCAGGGCCGTGGCGACCAAACTGGGTTTGTCTTGCGTGCCAAGTCAAATGGGGATGAATAAACACTGCCGACACGCTAAATAATTGCAATAATGGGGCAGGTGAGCTGTGTGCTCGCCCGGCGTGCATTTTAGTCGCCGGGCTGAAGTCGCGAAGACCGCGGTCGGCATCACGTTCGGTGGTGCGGTCGAAGGATTCCGAATTCCTAGAGCTCAAGCACGTCCCTCATTTCAGCCCAAGCTGGTTTAGATCAACACGATCTGCGGTTAGATTGATGAGTACGTCGCCATAGGTACTTACGCCAGCCCTTAGTCTCTAACATTCACCAGCACGGCACCGGCAGGTGGCGTTATCACAGTGAGGTGAGTTCGTATCGTTTGCTGAGGCGGGAGAGCTGCCCTGAGCTACAGGCGCTTTTGGTTGGAGTCGCTGCGTTGGCGATGTGTTCGTGGGTGTGAGTGTCGATGGTGCGCAAGGTGTTTGGCAATGGCGCGGCGCTGGTGACTGGTCGCTCCGACCAGGGGCCGCCGTAGTCGCTCGTCGAGCTTGGTCTAGGAGATCAAACCGCAGCGCCTCGTCAGTACGAGGTTGAACCGTATCGGTTGATGCCGGCTCCACACTTGAGGCGTCGCCGACGGGGATCCCTGGGTTTGAGGTAATAGGCGCTCTTGTTTTCCTCGGGCGGGAAGTAGTTGAGCTTGCTGTACGGTCTGCGTGAGTTGTGCCGGTCGATTCATTCCATCGTGGCGTATTCCTCGTCGTCGATGCTGCCGATGGATGCTGCGATCCCTTCCAAGACAGGGGTTTTCCGCGGTTACGACAGCAGAAGCTACAGTTCAGTCAAGGCTTCTACGCAGACTCGCGATTTTGCGGAGCGCGGAGGTGGCGTACCTATTCAAGGGGTACGGTAAGACCTGCTCATACTTAAACCGGAGCCTCGCCTCGAGCTCGTCTTTGTCATAGCTCGCCAGGACTGCCGCCGGGTGAGTGAGGGGCAGGTCCAGCTCCTCGGCACCCAGCGAAGCGTAAACAGCTTGTATATTGTGCGTCGCCTCGGCGTGGAACAACCCAACGTTCCGTACCAGATTCCGGGCAGGAGCGATGCAAAGGCCGGAGTTCGCCCATATGCTGTAGTTCCACGCAAAGTCCCAAGCATCGAAGTTGCCTTCATAAATACATTGGTAGAGGGACTCCCAGTAGAAGCGCTCGCTCCTTTTCCGAAAGTAGTGGTCGAAGAGCCCCCGATCCCTGATTTCCGGCCAGTTTGTCATGTTGATGTCGAATTTCGCCCAGGCTCGCCGCCAAGTGGCCCAGCCCCACGGGTGCGCAAATCTCGAGAAGTAGTAGCTATCCGCCGTCTCGGCGCGTCCGAACAGACGATTATTCCCGGAGACCATCATGACGCGCTCGTCGCTTTCGTAACGATCGAGGAGGTCAGCGCAGAACGCGAAGAACGATGCGGAGGGCACGCAGTCGTCGTCAAAGATTATCGCCTTATCGACGAGTTCGAAGGCCCAGGTTATGCCGGAGGAGCTACGGGGGCCACACCCCATGTTCGTCTCCGAGAAATTCCTATGAACTTCGCAGTCCCAATCGACCTCGTCGATGATGGCGCGCGTCGCTGCGCACTTCTCGACATCGTCAGGCCTATTCGCGCGCGGGCCGTCGGCGACTACTAGGAGCTTCCTCGGCTTCGCGACCCTGATTGCCTCGAAGACCTGCCTGGCGGTGTCCGGCCGGTTGAACATGATCAAGATGACCGGGGGCGTCGTTGTCACAGTCCGATCCTTGCGGCGACTCGGAGAATAGTCAGCGGAATGTGGATGGCTCTCAAGTATCCATTCCCCTTAGTTTCCAATTCGCCTTAGTTCCAGCCCATCCCATGGTACTCGAAGCCCTCGCCCGCATTAGCTCAGGATCGTAGATGTTTCGGCCATCGAACACGACGTGCTGTCGCATGGCCGACTTGACGCGACCAGTCGCGTGCCCCGCCGATGCCGGCGAAAAGCTCACCTCGGTAAAGATCGTTGAGCAGATGTTGGTGGCGTCTAGCAGGCGGTCGAGATCGAAGGCGCTTGCGTTGACTTGATCCTTCGCTCAACCTCGACACACCGCCCCTATAACCTGCGCTACCCCGCGTGCGCCGATTGGGGACTTCAATATCCGCTGCTTCTCCAACCCCGCGCTCGTCACCCGATACATGGACATTGTCGTCGCCCGGTACAACGACATGAGCGGCGTCAGCATGAGTAAGGACAAAGAATATTTGAAGCGGCTGCCGGTTTACCTTTGGATATTCAACCTGATGCGATGGAGGACCAAAGAAGGTCGCCGCGCGCTCTTCCTAGGGTACGTTCGGTCGTTTCGTGTCCGAACGTCTCAGGTGCGCGAAGCCGGCTCGAGGCTATTTGGCGCTCGCAACACCTGAAGTATCGTCGTTCTGCCTCTCGGGGTACGGATCGCACTGCCACAGTGCGGCTCAAGCGCTCGACTCGGCGGCGCTCCGGTAGCCGCGCACGGCGATCGGGATGAAAACCGCGAACAGCACCAGCGCCCAGCAAAAAGTTAGCGCGAGGGGCCACAACAGCGGGCCGCCGTGGGCCAATCCCCACATCGCCTCGATGGGCGCCGACATCGGCTGCATACGAACGAACGGTCGAAGCCAGTCGGGGTACAACATGATCGGCGTGGTCCCCGGGTTGAGGAACGCCAGCGCAACGGTGCCGGCCGCCAGCCAGGTCATGAGGGCAACACCGTTGGTACGGATGGCGATCGCCATGACCAGCGTCGTGAACCCGACCACCATGATCGGGGGGATCAGGACGTACACCAGGACTGTGGCCCAGCCGTGAGTGAAGCGCAGTCCCATCGCGACCCCGAGGGCGGTGATCAAGGCAGTTCCGAGCAGGGCGCGCGCCGCCTCGGCCGTCAAACGCCCGGTCAGCGCGCTTGCGCGGTGAACCGGCAGCACCCACATCCTGCTCAGCAGTCCAGAATCGCGCTCCATCGCGATGCCAAGCGAAGTGCTGAGGGCGCCGAACACCCCGGACAGCACCGCACACACCGGAACCAGGCCGTAGACACTCTGGACGCCGGTGAGCTTGTGCACGCGCTCGTCCAGCACCACGACGTAGACGAGCAAGAGGCAAACGGGGACGATCAGGGACCCCACCAGCACCGCACGCTCGCGCCGCCACTCGGTGAGGAGTCGACCGGCTTGCACCCAGCTTTGGGTGACTAGCGAGGTTGGCAGCCGAGCTTCCGCCATCACTGGCTCCGCCTCTGCAGACGCAGCGTGATCGCGCCGAAGACCAGCACCATCCCCCCACACCAGGCCAGGCTGGCCGCCAAATTGCCGAGCGCCACGTGGCCGGAGCCCAAGCCGCGCAGTGTTTCGGCGACCACTGACAGCGGCTGGTTGCGCACATACGGGCGCAACCACCCGGGAAAATTGCTCTCGGGGGCGATCCCGGTGGACAACATGAACAATAAAAGTTGGGGAACGAACAGTACGTGGCTGGTCCCTTGGGGGCTGCTGGTCAGTGAACCCAGCGCGTCGGCGCCGAGTGCCACAGCTAAGCCCAGCAGCAACGCGATGACGACGAAGGCCAACGCATACAGGAGTCCGCCGGTCATCCGGAATCCGAATGCGTAGCCGGCCGCGATCGCCACCGCCAGGGCGAGCGCGGCCCGGACCAAGGTCGCCGCTATCCGGGCACCAACCGGAACTGCCGCGGCGATCGGCAACGTCTTCAGCCGCTCCCCCAGCCCATGCAGATGATCACGTGCTGCCCGGTCTGCGGTGAGCATCGCAACCAAGACCACCGCCTGGATGGCGACCGCGGGGACCAGGTACTGCGAATAGCTGACGTGTCCGGTGTCGACCAGGCCGTGCAGCGCCAGGGAAAAACCGGCCAGATATCCGACGGGTGAGAAAATCTCGAACATCAAGCCCCCGTCTCGCGCCGCGGCGAGCAGCGAACGTTCGGTGAGTGCACCCAGGGCTGTCATGGTTGGGCAACGGGCCGCTCGGTGAGGCGCATAAACGCCTCGTCCAAGGAGGGTTTGCGCAGCGAGATGTCGATGAGTTCGATTCCGATTGCGTCGATGCGTCGAAACACCTCACCCAGTGTGGCCACCCCCTCGGGCGCCGGCACCGACACGAAGTTCATTTCGGTGTCGATATCGATCCCTTCGAGGCCGGCCAACGCGGCCGCGACCTTCGGCAGGTCCGCCGGATTGGCGGGGGTCACCTGGCAGTAGCTGCTGCCTACCCTTTGTTTGAGTTCCTCGGCCGTGCCGCTGGCGATCACCTGTCCGTGGTCGATGAGCACGATCGAGTCGCTCAGCACGTCGGCCTCTTCCAAATATTGCGTGGTGAGCAGCACGGTGACACCCTGCAGGGCCAACGAACTCACAAATGACCACATGGCACGACGGCTACGTGGGTCGAGCCCGGTGGTCGGCTCATCGAGGAAGAGCACTCTCGGCAGCACCACCAGGGCGCTGGCAAGATCGACGCGTCGCCACATGCCGCCCGAGTACGTCGAGACCCGTCGATCGGCGGCCCCGACGAGGTCGAACTGTTCGAGAAGCTCGTCGGCGCGAGCCTTCGCCTGCTGGCGACGCAGGCCGCGCAGCCTGCCGAACAAGACGAGGTTCTCCCGCCCGGTCAGGTATGGGTCCATCCCCGTGAACTGGCCCGCCATCCCGATGCTGGCGCGCACTTTGCCGGCCTGGCGAACGACGTCGTATCCGCTGACGAAGGCACGCCCCGAAGTGGGGCGGATCAACGTCGACAGGATGTTGATGGTGGTCGTCTTGCCGGCACCGTTGTGGCCGAGCAGGCCGCACACCGTCCCTGCGGGAACGGAGAAGCTCACGCCGCCCAGTGCGTGCGTGTTGTCCCCGAATGTCTTCGTGAGGCCGACAACCTCAATCGCGAGTGGGCTCACTCACGAAGTATTTCATGGTGCGTTGCTGAGCGTTGACGGTATGGGGCGTCCCACCGGGTATCCGCCGACGCCGACCCAGCATGGACCTCTGGCCGCGGTGTAATTGGCGGTTAAACTCACTTCCACATGCGGGAAATTAGTGCGCGCAGCCACACGTTCGCGGCCGCCACAGCCCGAGAATCTCGACGAGCCAACAATTTAGCTTCTTCCTCGACGAACGAGTGGGCGATAACGGCGGGCTGTCGCCTATTGCGCTTTGGCGATTTCCGCTCGAGCTCCATCAGGCGTTCGCGCGCAGTCTCTTCGTCCGCACCGTCGCGCGTGAGCACCACCAGGCTGCTACGAAACCCTGGAAAGGTCGAAAGCGATTGCAGTGCCAGGGAATCGAATAGGCAGGGGCGCCATCCGGCCGACGCAAACAAGTCAAGCCAGTGTGACATCGGCCGCCCGTTGAAAAGGCCTGCTTCGGAGCGCCACGCGCCGCCCGATAGGACGATGCGCTCACGCGCCCGGCGCGCGATGTTCCTGACGAGGGCGGATTCCGACTCGCCCGGAATATGTTGCGGTGACTGCACACAAATCACCAGGTCGAAGGTCTCCGCTAGGTCTACGGGCTCGCAGCCGTCGATGCTCGCGGTCCGCTTGGCGCCATGAGCAGCGAAATACTTCAGGTACGCCTTCGAACCCCCGCCGATCGCCAGGACGGATGTGGGGCGATAGCGCTCCGCGAGATAACGAAAGGGTGGTAAATCCGCGTACAAAGCTGGTTCCGACCCGCCGCCTTTGAACGGCCGCTGCACGCGCCGCCATACCGCAATCTTCCCACCCGAATTTTTCAGGATCTGGATGTCGGAGGCTAGACCGGACGCGTCGGCCTCCGGGTTGAATATTCTGTCGATGGACCTCACGACTTTTTGCAGCGGCGTGCAGCTGATCGCCGGTTGCGCTGTCAATCTCCCGTAACCAGGTGCGACGGGGTCACGCACGACGTCGCTGGGCCACGTTAATTCAGTCCCGGAGAAGTCCGCGTATTTGAGCGCTTCGCGTGTCAGATCCTCCGCCGAAAACGAAGGTCCGCGAATAATGCGCTCGTATACGACCTTCCAGTGAATCGCGTGTGCGAAATCGAGCCGATATCTATTCCGCTCGAGATTGGCGATCCAGCCAACCAGGATTTTGCTGGTGAACTGGTCGACGCTGCGGACCGGGAAGTGGGCTATCGTGACGTCCCTCAGCTTGATCTTGCGCAGTGACCGACCGAAGTAAGTGGCGCCATGGTTGCCTTGCTTGATCCGTAGTTTCGTATCCAGCTTTGGCTTGGTGACGATGATGGGTTTCCACCAGGCGTGTTCGTCCGCCTTCCGGTGGGTGATGCCCCGTAGGGGATCTGACGCATCGCCTTCCGGGCCCGTGGGAGCGGGGATGTAGGTGCGCCAACGATATTGGGCTTGCGTACCGGGGCGCATCGCACGCAATTGGGAATACAGCGCCTCCCGCGACGGTGTGACGATGAATTCGTCGGCATCCAACAAAAACACGAAGCGTGGCTTGAACTTGGGCACTACCCTGCGATACACCGCGGTCACAATTTCCGCCTGGAAGTGACCCACGATCGGATCGTCGAATAGTATTACGGGCAACCCTTCACGTTGCAGCCGCACGAGGATTTCCCGCGTGTCGTCGACCGAGTCGTTATCGACGATGGCCAGCGCGTCCATGAAGTTCAAATTGTGTCGGACGAATGCCTCAATGACATCGGCCTCGTTTTTCACCATCGCGATCCCGAGCGCTTCGATCATGCTTGTAGCGCCAGGTCAAAGTGCATCGCGGATCAAACCTTTCGGAGGTCGTGCGCACCAGGGCACCGGACATTATTCCCGGTTCTTCAGCACTTCGGGCCATCTTCGATCCCATCGGCGCGCAGAACCTCGAGCGCGCCGACGCTTCCGCGGTGCCGTGACACGGCGAACAACACAGTTGGTTCGGCCGCGGAAACCCTTGAACGCAAACCTAAATCACGTTAGCCGGCGACGGCTCCCGGCTCGAAGAACGGCGCTCCGTACTCGGTCACCGGTTCGAAGCCGCGCTTGCGCGCCTTCTCGGCGGCCTTGCGAATCAGGGCGTAGATGCCGACGAACGCCGCGTGATCGGTCATCACGAACGGCGTCAGCAGCCGGTTGTGCACCAGCGAGAAGGCCACACCGCTCGCCGGGTCGGTCCAGCCGAGCGAACCGCCCAGCCCGACATGGCCGAAGCCGGGCATCACGTTGCCGATGGGCAGGCTGTGGTAGCCCAGGTGGAATGCCAGCGGCATGAACAGGTTTCGGTCCGGGCGCAGGCTCCGTCGACCGGTCAGGCCGGCGACCAGTTCGCGGGACAGGAATCGGATGCCGTCAACCTCGCCGCCGTTGGCGATGGCGCCGTACATTCGTGCCAGTCCACGCGCCGTCACCACGCCGTTGGCCGCCGGGATCTCCGCGTCCAGCAAGGGGGTGTCGCCCTGCACGGCGGCAACCATGCCCGGGAAGTACATGGACCGGAATCCGCCGGACAGCTCGTTGGCCACCCTGCGGGTCACGAAGCTCAGGACCGGGTTCCGCACGAGGTTCTGCGGCGCCACGATCTGGGCGACCCGCGTCGGCGCCCCGACCGGCGGCCGACCCAGGTACAGCCCGTCGGTGCCCAGCGGCTCGGCGAGCTCCTCGCGGATCAGCACTCGCATCCCTTTTCCGGTCACGCCCCGGGCGAGGCCGGACATCAGCCAGCCGAAGGTCAGCGCGTGATAGGCCGACTTGCCCAACAGCCGTCCCGGCGCCGCCGCGGCCAGCCGTTCTTCCATCACGACGTGGTCCAGCAAGTCTTCGGAGCTGGCGCCGCGCAGGCCCGACAGGCCGGCAGCGTGCCTCATCACGTCGCGCACGGTGAGGTTCGCCTTGCCGTTGGCCGCGAAGTCCGGCCAGTACTCGGCAACCGGCGCCTCGTAGTCGATCAGCCCGCGGTCGGCGAGCCGGTGAATGACGGTGGCCGCCATGCCCTTTGTCGCCGAGAACACCATCGGTGCGGTGTCGGCCGACCACGGCGTATGGCCACCTCGATCGGACCACCCCGTCCAGACGTCCACGACGGGTTGGCCGTCCAGATACACCGCCAGCGCGCCGCCGCCGAAGCGGCGAGCGGGGAACATGCTGGAGAAACTGCGAACGACGCATCCGAAGTGTGAGTCCGCCGCGCCGGACACACGGTGACCTGCGTCAAGGTCATCGTGGACAGGGACCGCGCGGCGATCGACTCGGGTTTCCACCGTCACATTTTTGAATTTACTTGGATTTCACACCTTCCCGGAGCGAAATCGGATTGTTTATCTATCCGTTATTCTGACGCTGCCGTTAATATTTGCTGCGCCGCAAGCGCGGGGGTCAACTCCCCCGCCTTGACCTGGCGCTCGATGTCGGCACGCATCTTGCGCACCTTCGGATTGGACAGCACCCGATTTAGGACGGTGTCGCGCACCATCTGCCACGTCCAGTCGACTTGCTGAGCGCGCCGGCGCGCCTCGAACTCGCCGGCCTCGGTGAGCACCTGGCGATGACGCTCGATGTTGTCCCACAATTCCTGCAAGCCGGTCCCCTCCGTCGCGCTCATCGTGAGAACCGGCGGCCGCCAGAGTGTTTCACGCGGGTGAATCAGCCTGATCGCCGAGGACAGCTCGCGCGCGGCCATCCGCGCCTCGGCGAGGTGCTCCCCGTCGGCCTTGTTCACCACCACGATGTCGGCCAGCTCCAGCGCGCCCTTCTTGATGCCTTGCAGCTGATCGCCGCTGCGCGCCAGGGTCAGCAGCACGAACGTGTCGACCATGTTGGCCACCGTCACCTCGGACTGACCGACGCCGACGGTCTCGATGATGATCACGTCGAAACCGGCGGCCTCCAACAACACCACCGTCTCGCGGGTGGCCTTTGCTACGCCGCCCAGGGTGCCCGACGTGGGCGACGGGCGGATGTACGCATCCGGGTGCACCGCCAGCCGCGCCATCCGGGTCTTGTCGCCGAGGATCGATCCACCGCTGCGCGTCGACGACGGGTCGACGGCCAGCACCGCGACCCGGTGGCCCTGCTCGATCAGATGCATGCCGAGGGCCTCGATGGTGGTGGATTTCCCCACCCCGGGGGTCCCGGTGATGCCGACGCGGTGCGCGTCGCCCGAGTCCGGGGTCAGCGCGAGCAGCAGCTGCTGCGCCTTCTCGTGATGGTCGGCGCGGGTGGACTCCAGCAGCGTGATGGCCCGCGGCAGCGCCGCGCGGTCGCCGCCGCGAACGGCGTCGGCCAACGCCTCGACGGTGTCGCTCTTGCGGGCTGCCATCTAGTCGAGCGTGTAACCCAGTCGCTCGGCAAGCTTGTGCAGCAAGCCGATCGCGGCCTCGGCGATCACCGTCCCGGGCGGGAAGATGGCGGCGGCCCCGGCCTGGTAGAGCTCGTCGAAGTCACCGGGCGGGATGACCCCGCCGACCACGATCATGATGTCGGGCCGTCCGACCTCGGCGAGCGCGTCACGAAGTGCCGGTACCAGCGTCAGGTGACCGGCGGCCAGCGACGAAACGCCGACGACGTGCACGTCGTTGTCGGCGGCCTGGCGGGCGACCTCCTCGGGTGTGGAGAACAGCGAGCCGACGTCGACGTCGAAGCCGAGGTCGGCGAAGGCCGTCGCGATCACCTTCTGCCCGCGGTCGTGACCGTCCTGGCCCATCTTGGCCACCAGAATCCTGGGCCGGCGGCCGTCGGCCTCGGCGAACTTCTCGACTAGTTCGGTGGCGGTTGCGATGTTCTGGGCCTTTCCGGCTTCGTCGCGGTAGACGCCGGCGATGGTGCGGATCTCCGCCTGGTGCCGGCCGTATACCTTTTCCAGCGCGTCGGAGATCTCCCCGACCGTGGCCTTGGCTCGGGCGGCGTTGATCGCCAGCGCCAGCAGATTATTACCCAACCCGTCCTCGCCGGCGCGACCGTGCGCGGCGGCGGCCCGGGACAGGTCGGCGAGGGCGGCGTCGACGGCGGACTGGTCGCGGCCGGCCCGCAGCTCTTGGAGTTTGGCCAGCTGCTCGGCGCGCACCCGGCTGTTCTCGACCTTGAGGACCTCGACCTCCTGGTCCTCTTCGACCTGATACTTGTTGACGCCGATCACCGGCTGGATCCCGGAGTCGATGCGGGCCTGGGTCCGCGCGGCGGCCTCCTCGATGCGCAGCTTCGGGATGCCCTCGTTGATGGCCTGGGCCATGCCGCCGTGCTCGGCCACCTCCGCGATGTGCGCGCGGGCGCGCTGCGCGAGCTGGTGGGTCAGCCACTCCACGTAGTACGAGCCGCCCCACGGGTCGATGGGCCGCGTGGTGCCCGACTCTTGCTGCAGCAGCAGCTGGGTGTTGCGCGCGATGCGCGCGGAGAAGTCCGTGGGCAGCGCCAGCGCCTCGTCGAGGGCGTTGGTGTGCAGCGACTGGGTGTGGCCCTGGGTCGCGGCCATGGCCTCGATGCAGGTGCGCGCGACGTTGTTGAATGCGTCCTGGGCGGTCAGCGACCAGCCGGACGTCTGCGAATGTGTGCGCAGCGACAGCGATTTGGGGTTCTTCGGGTTGAACTGGGCAACCAGCTCGCTCCACAGCAACCGGCCCGCCCGCAGCTTGGCGACCTCCATGAAGAAGTTCATCCCGATGCCCCAGAAGAACGACAGTCGCGGCGCGAACTTGTCGATGTCCAGGTCGGCGTCCAGGCCCGCCTTGATGTAGTCGACGCCATCGGCCAGCGTGTAGGCCAGTTCCAAATCGGCTGTGGCGCCGGCCTCTTGGATGTGATAGCCGGAGATCGAGATGGAGTTGAACTTCGGCATCTTCGCGCTGGTGTAGCCGAAGATGTCGGAGATGATCCGCATCGACGGCTTGGGCGGATAGATGTAGGTGTTGCGCACCATGAATTCTTTGAGGATGTCGTTCTGGATGGTGCCCGCCAGCTTCTCCGGCGGCACCCCCTGCTCCTCGGCGGCCACCACGTACAGCGCCAGGATCGGCAGCACGGCGCCGTTCATGGTCATCGACACCGACACCGTCGAGAGGTCGATACCGTCGAACAGCTGACGCATATCAAGAATGGAATCGATTGCCACACCGGCCATTCCGACGTCGCCCTGGACGCGGGGATGGTCGGAGTCGTAGCCGCGGTGGGTGGCCAGGTCGAAGGCCACCGACAGGCCCTTCTGGCCGGCCGCCAGGTTGCGGCGGTAGAACGCGTTCGACTCCGCCGCGGTGGAGAACCCCGCGTACTGGCGGATGGTCCACGGCTGGTTGACGTACATCGTGGGGTACGGGCCGCGCAGGAAGGGCGGTTCGCCGGGGAAGCTGTTCAGCGGGTAACCGCCGGCCACCGCGGCGGCCCGGTCGGCGCCGATGTACACCGGCTTGACGGCGATGTCTTCGGGCGTGTGCCACTCGAGCTGGTCGGGCGTGTACCAGTGCGCCGCCGCGGCGGCCGCGACGTGCTTTTCCACGGCGGCTTCGTTGGGCGGCGACAACGGGCGGTCGCCGTTCAGCGGGACGTCGGCGAAGTTACCGATCACGGGTGCGGTTGTGGTCATGGCGGCTACGCTCCCAGTCGAGTCAGCAGGTTCGAAAGGGCCTCGACCGCATTGATTTTCGCGGTCAGGAATTCGTCGGGCCGGTGCTCGGCGTCGGCCACGGCCTTCTCCGGTCCGGCCAGATAGACCCTCGACACACCGGCGGTTCGGGCCGCCTCGACAATCGCGGCGGCCTCGTCCTGGTAGCGCTTGTCGGTGCCGCAGATGACCGCCGCGCTCGGCGATCCCGCGTCGGCGACCGCCTTCGCGACACCGGCGGCATCGACCGTGCCCGGATTGACGGCTTCGATGCCGCCCGACGCCAGCAGGTTTGCGGCGAACGTGGCCCGGATGTTGTGCTCGGCCAGCGGGCCCAACGGAAGCAACAACGCCTGCGGACGCGCACCGGTGCTGGCCAGGAAGGCGTCGGAACGGTCGCGCAACGCCTCGAATGCGGCGGCGTACCGCTGCAGGTTGCCCGCGGCCAGCGGTGAAGCCGACGAATCATCGTGCGGCAGGGCGGGTTCGGTGAGATTCGGGAACTCGTTGACACCGGTGATCGCCGTGCGACGGTGCGCGATGTCGTCGGCGCGGCGCGCGGCGACCTCGGCGATCTGGTCGGCGACGTACTGGCGCGCCTCGACGAAGCCGCCGCGCGCCTCGATGGCCTGGAAGTGCTCCCAGGCCTGCTCCGCGAGCCGGGCGGTGAGGTCCTCGACGAACCAGGAACCGCCCGCCGGGTCCAGCACACGGCCGACGTGCGACTCCTCCAAGAGCAGCAGCTGCGTGTTGCGGGCGATCCGGCGCGCGAAGCTTCTGGCCGTGCCGGGGAAGCCGCCCGGGATCGCCACGTCGAACGGGAGCACCAGCACGGTGTCGGCGCCGCCGACGCCCGCACCGAAGGCGGCCAGCGTGCAGCGCAGCATGTTCACCCACGGGTCGCGTTGGGTCATCATCGGCAGCGACGTTTCGGCGTGCACGGTGACGGCGCCGCCGTCGGGGTCACCGACGACCTCCGCTACCCGCGCCCACAGGTGGCGCACGGCCCGCATCTTGGCGAGCGTCACGAACTGGTCGTCATCGGCGGCCAGCCGGAAACTGATCTGCCGCAACGCCTCCCCGACCGACATGCCCGACTCGGTGAGCGTCCGGAGATAGGTCACCCCGGCGGCCACGGTGCCGGCCAGCTCCCACGTCGCGTTGGCGCCCAGGTTGTGGAAGGCGGGCCCGTCGACGGTGATCGCACGCACGCCGCGCTCCCGGGCCGCGCGCTTGGCGACCGCGACAACCTCGTCCACCGCGGGCACGGGACGATCGCTCAGTGCCGCGGTGAAGGGGTCGCCGCCCAGGTCGATCGAGAGTATTTCGCGCTGGTCTGGTTGGACGCCGGCGGCCAACGCCAACATGACGTCGGCTGCGGCGGAGTAGTCCGCGCCCGGGTCGACGATGACCGGCGCCATGCTCAGGTGCACGCCCTGCAGGGCGTCGGCGAGCTGGTCGACCGTCACGCCGGATTCGCCCACCCGCAGCACCAGCGCGCCGGCCCCGTTGCCGAGTGCTTCGAGCACCGCCGAGTTGACATCCTGGGCCGTTACCCCGGCGACGCGATCGGCGGGGAACGCCTCGGCCACCTTCCAGCCGGACTTGACGTCGCGCAGCGCGTCGGCGCCCCGCACGAAAGGCCACTCGCCCGGCAGCGGCGGCTCCGGCAGCTCGTCCAGCGCCGTGTACAGCGCCCGGACGGCGATGCCGTCATAGGTCGGGGTTTCCAGCAGCCGCTCGGGCTGGTCACCGAGCTCGTCGGGGTCCTTCCGGGTGCTTTTCGACAGCACGCCGGCGACCGCACTGCGCCAACGCCCGCGAACCTGTTCTAGTTCGGCGAGCTCGGGTACATCAATGGACACCGATTGCTCCCTTTTTTGCCAGCAAATGGGGCCTGCGACTTACTAATGAGGCTAATTGATCGAGCCTGTCGGCTGAAAACCGCGCGGCGCGACCAGCAAGGCAGGCCGGTGATGAAACGCCAGCCTCGGGAAACGAGTTATTCACCTGCGCCCCGTAACCTTTACAGGCGTGACGGCTTCCGCCACCTGCAGAATCAACCGGACGCTGCGCGACCTCGGCGGCGCGCTGGGCTCCGCCGCGCGTCTGCTGTCGCGGCCCCGGGTGATCGCCACAGTGGTCGGTATCACACTGTTGATCGCGGCCGCCTCATGGCTGCCGGTGCCCACCCCGGTGCAGATGCGCGATTGGGCGGAGTCGGTCGGCCCCTGGTTCCCGCTGGCGTTTCTGGCCGCGCACATCGTGGCCACCGTCGTGCCGGTTCCGCGGACGGCGTTCACCCTGGCCGCCGGGCTGCTGTTCGGCCCGCTGACGGGTGTGGCGATCGCGGTGGGTGCCAGCACCGCGAGCGCGGTGATCGCGATGCTGCTGGTGCGCGCGGCCGGGTGGCGGCTGAACCGCCTGGTTCGCCACCGGTCCATCGACACCGTGGACGAGCGCTTGCGGCAGCGGGGCTGGCTGGCCATCTTGTCGCTGCGACTGATTCCCGCCGTGCCGTTTTCGGCGATCAACTACGCCGCCGGTGCCTCGACGGTCCGGGTGCTGCCGTACACCCTGGCCACGCTGGGCGGCCTGCTGCCCGGCACCGCCGCCGTGGTGATCCTCGGCGACGCGCTCGCCGGTCACCCCAGCTCACTGCTGTACCTGGTGTCGGTGTGCACGGCGACCCTGGGTCTGACGGGCTTGGTCATCGAGATCCGCCACTACCGCCGGCACCATCGCCGCGCGCACAGTTCCTCCGCTGACCGGCCCTCCCCCGAGCCGGCCGCCATCAGCTGATCTCCCGCAGCAAATCTGCCTAATCGCCACGGCCGCCGGGCCGAAGCTGGCAAGCTGGAACGCAGAATCACCGGCGCCACGCTCAAAGGGGGGCTGTTGGCCGGAATCCAAGCGCCGTACCCGCCGCGGTCCAGGATGCATTCCGCGTTGTTGGTCATTGCGGCGCTCTTCTGCGCCACCGCCTTCATCACCGCCGTCTACATGTTGCCGAGGAATTCCGGCCCGGCGCACGATGCCGCCCCGCCGCCGCTCCTGTCGCCGATCGATCTGCCCGCGTCGACTGCCGTCGGCCCCGGTGCGGGCATTTACGTCCAGTACGCCGACGGGACGGGCGGAATGGGCTGCACCGCCGGGTTTTTGGTGCGCACCAGCACCGGTCAGGTCGGTGTCCTCACCGCGGGCCACTGCAACCGCTCCGGCGGGGCCAGCAAGGTGACGATGAACTTCGCCGGCATCCTCCCCTATGCGACGCTGGGCACGTTCAGCCAGACGGTCAGCGAGGGCGTTCACAGCGAACAGCACGACATCGGCCTCATCGTGCTCAACGGCGACAACGTCCCGCAGAACCCGGCCATCGGGGCCTCCTTGCCGGTCTCCGGCGTCGCCACCGACCTGCAGCCCGGCCAGGAACTGTGCAAATTCGGCATGGGCTCGGGCGAGGCCACCTGCGGTCCGATCACCGAGGTCACCGGCAGCAAGGTCGTGTTCATGGCGCCCGGCCAATGCGGCGATTCCGGCGGCCCCGTCTATCTCGACGAAGGCAACGGCACGGTTCGCGCCGTCGGCATCCTGATCCGCGGGGGTGACCCGTTCAGGCATAAGCCCGGGTGCTCGGTCCCGGCGAAGTTCTCGGTCGCCGAACTCATCCAGCCGTGGCTGGACAAGTGGCGGCTCACCGCAGTGATCGCGGCGGCCCCGTCCGGCTGACGGTTCGCGGTTCTCCTTCAGGTTGACTTCAGGCTGACTTCCTAGCGTCGCGAACGTTGCGGTGCGCGAGGCGCAGTTGCGCACCCAACGGGTGAATGACCGTCTACAGCAAGGGAGAGATGGGCCGAGTGAAAATCAAACAACTCATCGCCGGTTCGCTGCTCGCGGGCGCCCTCGGGGCGGCCGTGGCCGGCTTCGGCGCCGCGGTGGCGAGTGCGGATCCGCCACCGCCACCGCCGCCCGGACAGCCGGGACCGCAGCATCCGGGGGGACCGTTCGGCGGGCCACCGGGGCCGGGTGGACCGGTTGGGCCGCCCCCACCACAGGGGCCGGGCGACCCTTTCCGGCCACCGCCGCCGGGATTCTGACGTCGGGCTAGGCGCACGGAGTGGTGGCCGCCTCATCCGGGGCGGTCACCACTCACCGGCGTTCGACCCGCAGGGTAAGCCGAAATTCGGCACCGCCGTCGTGCGGCAAACACACCAGCTCGCCGCCGTGCGCACGCGCCAGCGCCCGGGCGATCGGCAGGCCCAGCCCGGCGCCGCCGTGATCGCGGGCGCGCCCGGCGTCCAGCCGCACCAGGCGCTCGAAGATCCGCTCCCGCTCGTCGTCGGGAATGCCGGGCCCGCTGTCGGTTACGGTCACCTCCACGGTGCCTTCGTGCGTGCGGACGTCGATCATGATGGAGCCTCCCGGCGAGGTGTATCGACGAGCGTTGTCGAGCAGATTGGACAGGATCTGCGCGAGCCGGGTGGGGTCCGCGTTGACAGTCAGCTCGGCCAGGCCCGTGCGACGGACGGCGAGTTGCGGTGCCAGCATGGCCGCTCGGTCGGCTTCGGCGTCCGCGATCGCGGCCAGGTCGACGTGCTGGGTGTCCAACGGCAGCCCGGCGTCGATGCGGCTCAGATCGAGCATGTCGGAGACGAGCCGACCGGCGCGGCGGGCGTCCGACAGCAGCAGGCTGGCCCGGCGATATTGACCGTCTGCCCCGTCGTCGCCTTGCTGGGAGGCGCTGTTGGCGAGTTGCTCGGCGGCGACCTGAATCCCGGCGATCGGGGTGCGCAGTTCATGGGCGGCGTCCACGAGGAAGCGCCGGGTAGCCGTCTCGGCGCGCTGGGCCGCGTCGGCGGCGCGCTGCGCCCGGCGCTCCGAGGCCTCCAAAGCGTCCAGCATTCCGTCGAAAGCGCTTGCCGCGCGGCCTAATTCAGTATTCGCGCGGTCGGGTCGCAACCGTCGCCCGCGATCACCCGTGCGGATGTCGTTGGCCAGCGCCGTCAGCCGGTCCAGCGGGCGCAACGCCACCCGGCTGACCGCCACCAACAACAGCGCGGCGGCCACCAGGGTTGCCACGCCCGCCCCGATCATCAGCAGCCGCAACTGATGCGTCACCTGCGTGGTTTGGGTGGTGTCGGCGACGAGGATCACCCGGGCGCCATCCGGCAGCGGACGCACCAGGGCCGTCGCGGTGGGGGGGGGGGGGGGCGGTGGGGGCG
>NZ_LZIE01000040.1:0-2573 GCF_001667155.1 Mycobacterium sp. 852002-53434_SCH5985345 | reverse complement strand
CCGCACGACGAAACTCCGCATCCCGCGCCACTATCGACCACGTACAACGACCCTCCCGCCCCACCGGATGCCTACCTCCGTTGAGTTGCGTCAGGCCTCGACAACCGAACTTGTCTTGTCCGGTCACTCGCTGCCGCAACCCGATGCCGGCGTCCTGCGCCGATGGACAGCCGTATTTCCGCTGCCGCTGCGATGGGACCTTGACCGGTCTCCCGGACTAGGTCTGGCTGGCAAACCATCTCGTCATCACCGGTAGCTCTCCGATCCGGGTCGCCCTGTGCATAACCGCACCTCAATCGGGGCGGATCCCAACTCGGCCACCAGATCCGATGGGACAACCCGTGTGTCGAGCGGATGGTCCTCGGCGGGGCCCTGGCACCACGGACAGATCGTCATCGGCGCCCCCGAGCGGGTGCGGGTAGCGAACCACCACGGCAGCAGTTGCTTCTCCATGTCTGTGAGCTGCCGACGCGCTCTCACGCCCTCCCGAATCGCCGTCATGTGCCGAGCGTATGGCGCTGCTAAGGGGCGGCGGCCGATTTGACATACCGTCGGGTGGCGGGCAGGTCCAGATCGAGTAGGAGTCGCGCCTGCGTTGCGTGGAAGGGCTTACGGATCTGCGCGAGAAGGCCACTCAGTGAGTATTGGGTTCGCGAGTGGCGCTCAGCGGAGACTCAGGTTGCAGGACGAAATCCTAACAACGTCCCGCCGAACGGATCCCCGCTCAATAGGTTGATCAGCTGGTCGCGATGAGTGATGCCGAGTTTAGCGAAGAGGCGGTACAGGTGACCCTCTACCGTCCGCACGGAGACCACCAACTGGTCGGCAATCTGGCGATTGGACAAACCGGTGACGACCAGCATCGCAATCTGGCGCTCACGAGTGCTGAACAGTAACGGACGCGCCGCGGCCCTGACCGCCGGAGAATGAAGTCCGCAGCGTCCTGCCATAGCGCCGGTCTGGAGCAGCGACTCAAACTTCTTGCCACGCTCCCCCCGTCGCGCATATTCGCCGGCCGCCTGCGCCGAAGCATCGGCGGCTAGAGCTAATGCGCCCAGGTCGGCGAACCGACGTGCCGCGGCATCGACAGAACCGGCGTCGTGGTCGGCAAGGCCACGGGCATGGCTGGCCACCACGCCCGCCAACGGCGTGTTCAAGATTTTCGCGAGTTCTTCCAACCGCGTGGCGTGCGACGAATCGCCAAAGCGGACGGCCGTATGCCGCGCCCGCAACTCGACCGCGTGCATCCCCGCGCTTTGCGCAATCTGCGCCGCCTGCACCACATGTGCTTGAGCGACCATCATTTCACCGACCGATGCGCGTTCCCAGCCACGGGCAAGCTCGAGCTCGGGCAAGAAGACCGCGACATGGGGTCCATACGCTTTCTCCGCACTGTCCAACGCCGCGGCGGCCGCCCCGCTGTCTCCTAAGCCCGCGTCTGCGACCGTCTGCCAGGCGGCCACCAGCATCAACCAAGGCGCTGGAAACCTCCGTGAGAAAACGGATTTCGATTCTTCAAAGGCAGTGCGCGCAGCGGGCAACGCACCGCGGGCCAGGTGCACCAATCCCAGCATCGCGTGCACCATCGCGTCCGCCTCGGGCACACCCGCAGCCATGGCGGCGTAATGCTTCCAAATGCGTTCGGCCGCCTGACAGTCACCGGCGGCCGTCTCGGCCGTGACTTCGGCCAACCCGATGTTGAACCGTTGCAGTCCCAGGCCGCAGGACGCAGCGGCGCGCAACGCGGCATCTGCCATCACATGAACTTGGCTGAATCGCCCAACAGCCGCAAAGGCACCGCATGTCGGGACGGCCGCCCACACGGCCGCCATCGGCAACATTTCGGACTCACTAAAATCCGGGCCGATCTCTATCGTCGTCGCAACGTCGCCAGAATAGAAACCCATTGACATCTCTAGCGTGTTGACGAGTTGCACTGCGATCGCCGACGTGATGCGCTTTTTCACCTCACTGAGTACACGACAGGCGACTTCGGCGTCGCCGCAACCAAAGAACAGGTTCGCGCTGCGCAGACAGCCCCACCGCGCAAACAGCCATTCATCGGCGTCATCAGGCTCGGCGTCGACAAGCACGGCGTCGGCCTCGGCGTCGACGAGCACAATCTCGGCCTCGTCGGCGCGGCCCTGCCAACTCAGGGCCTCGCCGAGCAGCAAAGCGGCCGGCAAGCCACCGCCACGGTCGACCGCGAATCTCGAAAGTTCTTCGGCCAGCGCGATGTCCGACATTGCCAGTGCGTCCGCCGCGGCCTCGATGACCACATTGAGGTCTGGGTCCAGATCGCTTCGCACCGTGAACTGCGCGAGCCGAATCTGGCCATGCATACTCGGCGATTGCGTGTTCCGCCCCTGCACCTCAAGACATTTGGCAAAAGCCTTAGCCAGGCGGCCGTTGAGGTGCCGTGACCGCACCACGCCGGCGTGCCGAAGCGCCACCTCACCGATGACCGGGTCGTTCAGATGAGCCAACGTGTGCGAACCATCGGCGAGCATTTGGATCAAGCCACCCTGCTCCAACCGCGCCACCGCGCCCGCATCACATACATTGCGCAGGAT